>DHTA01000005.1:56068-98999 GCA_002408565.1 Patescibacteria group bacterium UBA5272
ACAGAGTTTTTATATTTTATATTGAAGATTTTAGATTAGAAGTGTCTTCTAGGTCTCTCTTCTCTTGCTTCCATTGGTCTAGCAAGGTTTACGGTTAATTCTCTTCCCATAAACTCTTTACCGTGGAACATTGAAATTGCTTTTTCTGCATCTTCAGGATTTGTCATCTCTACGAAACCAAATCCTTTTGAGCGGTTAGTCATTTTGTCCATGATGATCACAGCATCTTTGACTTCTCCGGCAGCTTCAAAATGTTTTCTTAAATCTTCTTTTGTTGAAGTGTAAGGAACACCTCCAACATATAATTTATTTTCTTGCATTTGTTTTTTGCTTTGTTCGTCCAAGCTTTAAGCGAGGGCGAAATTATTTTTTATAAACCCGTAAGCACAACTTTTCCTAGATACATCAAACTAAAACTTTTGGAGAGATAATTTTTTGAGATTAGTGAGAGCGACTTACTTGTTTACAATAATAACACATTTTTAAAGAATTAGAAAGTGGTAAAAGATATAAGTTTTTAGTGTATAATACAGACAATATGAGTATTGAAAAAATACCTATAAAAAAAGAACATTCAGGGTCAAAAAATGACCCTCTTAAAAATAAGGAGATACTTTCAGTGCTTAAAAATAGAAAAAAAGAGAGTTTGAAAAATTTGGATAGTAAATATCTCGTAGAAAATAAGATTGAGATTCCAAGCATAGAAGCAGAATCTGGACACGACTCTATAGAGGTTGAGAAAGTTGAGTCTGCTGTTGAAAATGTTGAAAAAAAGAAGACTTTAGCTAAAGTCTTTAAAATGATGACCACAGCTGCCACAGAAGTCGCTAAAAAAGCTGGAAAGGTTGTAAAGATGGACGGGTGGCCTCATAAAAAAAATGAAAAGAAAAAAAGTTCCGCTAAGATTGTGGACATGAAAGGAGAAGTCGTAAAAGAAGAAGAAATGAAGGAAGCGGAGAGTACAGTTCCTCCGGGTTGGTATATTCCAATTTTAAATGAAACTGTGGCACCAGACGAAACAGAATCAGAATCGAAAACAGAGTCACCTGAAGGATTAGATGATTTTGATAAAGAAGAAAGTTTTGAAGATGATTATAGATTTGTTTATAAAGGTTTTAAATATGGAGACGAAGATGAGAGATTTGCTGGAGAAAGAAAATATGGCAAAGATTTTGTGGCAAAAAGCAAGAAAAACGCTTTCTCTAAATGGGCAGAAAAGAAAAAAGACAATAAACAGCGAAGGAAAATAATAAAAGAATATAAAAATAATGTAAAAAAGCTGAATGATGATTATTTCAAAGATCTTTTAGGCGAAAAAAGAATCCAAGAATTGAGAAGGCTCTCAGGAGATAATAAGAAAATGAGAGAATGGGAAATGGTAAGTGAGATTTTGTCTGACGAGAGAGATCCTATCAAAAGAAAAAAAATCGAAAGAAAAATGGAGATTAGAAACAGAATAGATAGAGAACTTTCTCGAAAAAGCGAATATATTCGCGAAGGAGTTGATTTGCGAAGGAAAAGAAGAATGTATTCCAGAGAGATAGAAAAAGAGATGCGTGCCACAAAATCAGAAATGGAAGATTTGAAAAAGAGTAAGTTTAGACTACCAGGAGATAAGGAAGACTATAAAGATTTAAAAACTAAACTTGAAATGCTCAAAAAAATCGAAAGAGAAAAAGAAAACAAAGTTTCTAAATTTTCTAAAGAGCAATTGGCAAGAAGGAAGGCAAGATTAGAAACTCCAGAAATGCGAGCTGTTTTTGAACGATATAGAAAAGAATTAAAAAATGATTTGTTAACAGCTGGTAAAAAAACTTTTACAGGGGTCTTGACCATCTTATCTAAACCGGTTCTTGGATTAATAGAAGGGGCAAGAGCTGGAGGTTTCTCTGGGGCTTTGGAGGGTTTTTCTGAAGGATTCGTAGATGGTTTTATAAAAGGAGGGGGAGATTTGCTTAAAGCCACTTTTAGTTTGTTTAACGCTCTAGCTGTAATTCCGATTAAAGCTGGTGTTAGATATGCTATAGCCTATTAAATATAAATTATAAATAATATATGATAAATTTAGAAAAATTTGATCCAAAAGAAAAAGAAATTTTAGAAGAAATAATCGCTGTTATGAAAAAGGTGGAGCCAGAGCTTCACGATTTAGATAATAAGTTAGAGTTTTTGGAAGAATCATCTTTGTCGGAGTTTGAAATGAAGGCCAAAGAAATAAAAGAAACTCTTATTTATGATGAAACTATTCCTGAAGAAGAATTGGAGACTGCTTATATTAAAGAATTAGAAAATGCTAAAGAAGAAATTTTTGCTAACGCCAAACAAAGATTTTTAGAAATAGAAAAAGAATATCAAGAATAAATTTATTATTAAACCTATTCTCTACTAAGGTTTCCTAGATCAAGAGTGTGAGTGATTCCAATTTGTCTTACAAAATTGTTTACGTGAGAGACTATCAAAACTACTCCTTCATAATTTTTTATAGCCTCAGCGATAATTGGTATATGTCTAAAGTTAATATGATTGGTTGGTTCATCAAAAATAAGAATTCCTGGCTCAAGTAAAGTGAGATAAGCAAACATCAAAAGTCCTTTTTGCCCTTCAGAAAGATGCCCTACTTGTGTAGCAAGTTCTTTACCTCCCAAAAGAAAGCCGGCAGCTGTGCTTCTCAAATGATGATCGTCTAATCTTTTAAAAGCTTTAGCCAATTCTTCATAAGCGGTTTTACTAAAATCTAAAGTAGCAAAGTCTTGTCTATAATAACCAATATTTATGCCGTCTTTTACTTTGACTCCAATAGCTTTTTGTTTGGCTATCCTCTCAAGTAAGGTAGTTTTTCCAATACCGTTTGGCCCAAGGATTTGAAGCTTATCTCCTTTACGTAATTCTATATTTTTTATATCCACATCTTCCGATTCTCCATATTTCAAAATATTAACTCTATCGATTTCCATGATTACTCCACCCATTTTATCTCTTTCTTCTTCATTAATTTTGATTTCAAATTTTCTGATGGTTCTATCTTCTTTTCTTTCGTCTACCATATTTTCTTCCATGTTTTCATATTCGTCTTTGAGTTTGGCGGCCAATTTTCTCATTTTTCCTCCTTTGTGAGCAAAAAAGTTTACTTTGTCTTTATTTTCTTGAATCTTTTTCTCTAGTTGAGCATTTTCTCTTTTTTCTCTTTCGATTTGTCTTTTAATTTCATCTACAGCTTTAAAATAATTTCCTACATACTGCTCTAGTTTTTGATTTTGAGTGTTGATGTATAAAATTCCGTGAGTAAAAGAGTTTAAAAAGTTTTCGTCGTGAGAGATTACAATAGCAGTACCAGAGTATTCTTTCATAAATTTAGTCAAAAGTTTAACTCCTTCTTTATCTAAATTGTTGGTAGGCTCATCTAAAAGTAAAATATCTGGCTCATTGATTAAAGCCTGAACTATTAAAAGTTTTCCTTTTTGCCCCCCTGATAAATCTTTAATTTTTTTATTTAATAAAAGTTGAGCTTCATCTTTTTTGGTTTTAATATCTTTAGTTTTATGGATCGGTCTCAAATCAATAATCTCGAAAGTCTTTTCAGCTCTCTTATCTATATCGTAAACTTTTTCAGTAAAAGCTTTTTCTAAAAATTCTCGTACCGTAAGCTCCCATTCTTCATGGGGTATAGTTTGTTTGGCTAAAGAAATTTTTAAATCATTACCAATCACTACCCTTCCTTCCACCGGCTTATTTTCTTCAACGATAATAGAGAAAAGAGTCGATTTGCCAGCTCCATTTTGTCCCATCAGGGTTAATTTTTGACCTTTGCGAATGTTAGAGTTAGCTTCTTTTAGAATCGGCTTATTTTCGTGATACCAAAAGGTTAAATCTTGAAATGACAAAACGCTCTCCCCCCAAGTGGAAGCTATGTTTTTTTCTAAGTCATTATTTTGATAAATATTTTCTTTTGCCATAATAAAATTTAAGATTTAATTTTCAAGCATTTTAACACAAAAAATCTTTTCGTGCTATAATTTTTAAAAATCAGATTTAAAAATATGCCTAAAATTTCTAAAAACATCGTTATTTTTTATCACGAATATTGTTATGACGGTTTTGCTTCGGCTTATATAGCTTGGAAGAAATTTAAAAATAAAGCTGACTATATTCCACTTTCTTATAATGTCACAGGAGAAAATATATTAAAAGAAAAGAAAATTAAAATTTCAGAATTAAAGGATAAGGAAGTTTATTTTATAGATTTTTGTTTAAATGAAGCAGAGATTAAAAAAGTTCAAAAAATAGCTAAAAAACTTATAGTTATAGATCATCATCTTAGTAAAAAAGAATTAGTAGAATCTTTAGCTAATTCTATCTTTAGAAATGGTGTTTCTGGGGCATATTTAGCACATGAGTATTTTTTTCCTAAAAAAGAGATTCCAAAATTAATTAAATATATTTCTATCGGAGACACCTACACTTGGAAAGATGAAGAAAAAGAAAGAACAATTTTGACTTATATTTATACTTTAGATTTTGATTTCAAAGTTTTTGCTAAAGCTGAAAAAAAATTAGAAGACAAAAAAGAGTTTTCAGAAATCCAAAAAATAGGGAAGGTTCTTCAGACCAATTATTTAAAATTAGTTGAGGCTCAAATCAGTGGAGCTACTTTGATAGATTTTGAAGGATATAAAGTTTACACTGTAAACGCTAGCAGTATTTTCAAAAATGAGCTTGGACATAAATTAGCAGAGAAAACAGGTTTGTTTACTTTGATTTACACTTTTCAAAAAGGGGAATTGAAGGTTAGTTTGAGAGGTAATGGAAAAGTAGATTTAGGAAAATTGGCTAGCAAATATGGCGGAGGAGGACATTTTGATGCAGCTAGTTTTAGATCGAAAGATAAAAAATTTATACAAGAGTTTATAGAAAAAATTATTTTTTAATTTGTGCCCGAGAAAGGACTTGAACCTTCATGGATTACTCCGCTTGCTCCTAAGGCAAGTGCGTCTACCAATTTCGCCACCCGGGCATTTGTAGAAAATATTTTAGCACAGAATCGACTTTTTAAAAAGAGCTTTTTGTGATAAGATATTTAAATAAAAATATTGCCCCTATAGCTCAGTTGGTAGAGCAGTTGCCTCTTAAGCAAACGGTCGTAGGTTCAAATCCTACTGGGGGCACAATTTTTCATAAAGAATAAAACTTTTTAGAAGTTCTATTCTTTATTTTTTCTTAAAAGGGAGTCCATTATTTGTCTCGCTTTTTCTCCGTCGTCAATTTTTATTTCAACATTGGGAATTTTTCTAATTCTCAATTTATTTTTAATTTCAGTTCGCAAATCTGTACGCATTCTTCTGGCAAAAGATAAAGCTTGCTCTTCTTTGTTTTCTGGTAAGACGGTAATAAAAATAGTAGATCTTTCCAAATCTCTAGAAATATTAGCTCTGGTGACAGTTATAAGAGAAACCCCAGAAGACTCTTTTTGAAAAAAGTCTTGAGCAATGTTTCTGAGTTGTAAACCGATCTTTACTTGTCTTTCGGTTTGTCCTGCAAAATCTAAATCTTCTATCTCGTGAGTAATTTTTTTCATGATAAAATAATTTTAAATAATTTTTCTTTTTTCAATTTCTAGGATTTGTACCATATCTCCTGGTATAATTTCAGTCTTGCTTTCTATCATGATTCCACATTCGTTACCTTCGGTGACTTCTGTAGTTTTGATTTTCATGAGTTGAAGCTCTATAACTTTTCCATAACCAATTTCAAAATCTCTTCTAAAGATTTTTACTTTTGACCCAAGCTTCATGCTACCTTCCAAAACCTTTCCTCCTAAGACTTGTTTATCTCTGGTGGTAGAAAAAGTTTTTAGGATTTTTAATCTGCCAATTAGCTTTTCAATTTCTTCATGGGGAAGTCTTTCATCAACAACTTCTTTAAACCATTCAGCAAGTTCGTAAATAATATTAAAGGTTACAGGCTTGATATTTAATCTTTCGGCTTCGTCTTTTGCTTTATTTTCTATTTTTACATTAAAACCGACTATTAAAACATTTTCGTCATGAGCAGAGGCTAGTATGTCACTCTCAGTAATATTACCAATCCCGCCGCCCACAAATTTAATTTTTATACCAGTAGGTTCTCCTGTTTTCTCGTCTCTTTCAATCTTTTTTAAACCCTTCTCTACAGCACTATAGGTGCCAAGTGTATCAGCTTTTAATACTACCGGGATTACTAGCTTAGCATTTCTAAATATTCTTGGATCTAAAACTTTTTCTACTATTTCTTGTTTTAATTCTAGTTGGAGTTTTTCAATTTCTTTTTTATTGTCACTTGAAATAAAATCTGAGTTAACTTCTGGGGAAGAATCAAAACCGGTAACTCGAATAACTTGTCCAGCTTTAGCATTTTGAATTGTTTTTCCAGCAAAATCCTCAACAATTCTAATAGGGGAAACTGCTACTCCAGCTAAAATAGAACCAGATTTTGGCAAAACTCCATCTTTTATAATTAAAGTAGAAGAAATTCCTCTTTTGCCGTCCAAAAGAGTTTCTAAGACAAAACCTTCAGCTTTTTTATTTTCGTCATATTTTAAATCCGCCATTTCAGCCACTAAAAGTAAAGTGTCCAACAACTCTTCTAAACCTTTTTTAGTTTTAGAGTCAATCTCTACCACAGGAATATCTCCTCCCATGCCTTCAATATATATGCCGTTTTCTATTAAAGAATTTTTGGTTTTTTGAACGTTTGCATTTGGTTTGTCGACTTTACTGATAGCTACCACACAAGGAACTTTGTTTTCGGAAATAGTTTTATAAGCTTCTAAGGTTTGTGGCATGACTCCATCTTCAGCGGAGACAATTAAAATAGCAATATCAGCAATTTTGGCCCCAGATTCTCTCATGGCTCCAAAAGCTGCGTGCCCCGGAGTATCTAAAAAGGTGATTTTTTTGGCTTCTTTTTTATCTTTTGGTGTATGAGAAACTTCGTAAGCACTCACATGTTGAGTGATTCCTCCAACTTCACCTTCTACGATATTAGTATTCCTAATAGCATCCAAGAGGGAGCTTTTTCCATGATCAACGTGTCCCATTATGGCTACAACTGGTTGTCTTTCTTTTTGACTTGATTTTTCAGGCATAAAATTATTGAAACATAATATCATAAAAACCAGATTAAGTCTATATTTTATATTAAAAATGTGATATCTTTAATTAAATAATTTATGAAAAAATCTTTAGCAAAAGAAAAAAATAAAAGAGTTTATTTAGATTTTGCTTCTCAAACCATGCCTAGCAAAAAAGTTTTAGCCGAAATGAAAAAAGTTTCGGTCGTAAACTTTAATCCTGCTAATTTACATCAAGAAGGATTGGGGGCAGAAAATATTTTAGAAGAGGCAAGAATGAGGGTGGCTAGAGTGTTGGGAGTACGTGAGCATGAAATATATTTTACTGGAAGCGGCACCCTTTCTTGTGTAGAAGCTATTTTTGGTGTGATTAATTTCTATAAGAGTCAAAAGAAAAAAGATTTACCTGTGCCGCATATTATTACTTCAAACATTGAGCATCCAGCAGTTTTAGAAAATATAAAATATTTAGATAGGACAGGAGAAATTGAAGCCACATATATAGAGTGTGACGAGAGAGGTTTGATAGATCCCGAAGCTGTCAAAAAAGCTATTAAAGAAAATACTATTCTTATTTCTGTCATGTATGTAAATAATGAAATCGGAACAATACAAGAAATCAAAAATATTTCTAAAAAAATAAAAGAGTATAAAAAAGAAAGGGTTTCAATTTCTGAAAAGAGTTTTTCTTCGCGAATCTCGCAAACGAAAGCTCAAAAAAACTCCTTTCAGAAATTTATTGCAGAAAATAATTTTCCTTATTTTCACACCGATGCTGCTCAAGCTGGGAATTATCTTTCTTTATATGTTGATATGCTTGGAGTAGATTTGATGAGCTTAAATGGTTCAAAAATTTATGGTCCAAAAAGTTCTGGAATATTATTTAAAAAAGAAGCTGTAAAAATTTCTCCAGTTTATTTTGGAGGAGGGCAAGAAAGAAATCTTTTTTCTGGGACAGTGGATATTGAAAAAGCTGTTGGGCTTTCGATAGCTTTAGAAGAAGCTCAAAAGAAAATTAAGGACGTGGAATATTTGGAAGAGATTTCTCTTAAAAGAAATAATTTACTAAAAGAAATTTTGAAAAATATTCCTGAAGCCAAACTCAATGGGGCTTGGAATGAAAATGAGTGGAAAAAAGAAAAAATAGGTATCGTTAGAGAAGAGAGAAAAGCTAAAAGAGTGCCTTCTAACATTTCTCTTTGTTTATTCGACTTTCCTTCAGACGAAATGGTTTTGAGATTAGATGAGAAAGGTTTTGCTGTTTCTGCTGGTTCGGCTTGTAGTGCTAAAAGTGATGAATATAGTCATGTGATTTACTCTCTTTATAATAAAAAGAAAAAAACTGAAGCTATAAAAAAAGCCAAAGAAACAATTCGTATAACTTTAAATTCTGAAACCAAAGAAGAAGATTTGAAGAGATTTGTAAAAGTTTTGAAAGAGATTTATTACAAGTTTAAGAAACTTTAAGAAATAAAGGTGAAAAATACCTTTTGTGATAAAATTAAAAAGTGAACAGATAAATATATATGTATACAGCAAAAGATTATAAAAATTTATTAGGAATGAAGGGTTTTTCGGATAGGGCGCTCAACGTTCACTTTACTCTTTACGAAGGATATGTTAAAAGTTTAAATAGTATTCTAGAGAAATTCAGTACCGATAGTGTGAAAGAAGGTAGCTACGAAAAAGGAGAGTTAAAAAGAAGGTTCGGCTGGGAATACAACGGAATGAAATTGCATGAAATTTATTTTGAATCTTTAATTGAAGACGGTAAAGAGCTTAATTCTGAAAGTGGTTTAGCAAAAGCAATTGAGAGGGACTTTACTAGTTTTGCAGACTTTTTGGAAGCATTTAAAACTGCCGGAGCGGCCAGAGGGATAGGTTGGATACTTTTAGTCAAAGAAGAAAGTACAGGAAAATTGTTAATTATTTGGGTGAATGAACACGACGTTGGTCTTTTAGCTAATGCCAAAATAATTCTCAGTATGGATATTTTTGAGCACGCTTTTATGGTAGATTATGACACCAAAAAATCCGAGTATATTAATGCTTTTATATCGAATATCAATTGGAAAGTTTGTGAAGAAAGATTTGAAAACAATTAATTACTAATTTTTATAAAATAAAAAATTAAAAACGAAAAATAAAAAACTATGCCTCCAGCATTTAATAATTTTACAACTAAAGCTAAAGACGCTATTCATCGAGCACATCAATTAGCTATGGAAAGAAATCAGAACCATGTGTCTTCTGTACACTTGTTTGCTGCTCTTCTTTTACAAGAAGATAATTTAGTTATTCCTGTCTTAGAAAGAATGGGGGTAGACTATATTTTGCTTCTAGATATTCTTTTGGAAAATATTGAAGGATTTCCTGCTTCGACCACGCTTTCCACCACTCCTCAAATGTATTTAACTGGAGATTTTGCACAAACTCTGGAAAGCTCCATTCGTATCGCTAAAGAAATGAAAGATGAATTTATTGGAGTGGAAACTCTCTTTTTGGCAATTTTTGAGGCAGGTGGACAACAAATAGAAGAAATAGTCGCAAAGTTTAAAATAGATAAAGAAACTGTTAAAAAAACAATTTTAGAATTTAAAAATTCTGAGTCTCAAAATATTCCTCAGCCTAAAAAAAATAAATGGTTAGTTAAATTTACTCGAAATTTAACTGAGTTAGCCAAACAAGACAAACTTGATCCGGTGGTAGGGAGAGATGACGAGATTATGCGTCTCATGGAAATCCTTTCTCGCCGTACCAAAAATAATCCAATTTTAATTGGTGATGCAGGGACCGGAAAAAGTGCCATTGTGGAAGGTTTGGCCAATAGAATTGCTAGACAAGATGTGCCCGAATCCTTGAAAGATAAAGAAATAGTACTTCTTGATTTGGGTATGCTTATAGCCGGGACAAAGTTTAGAGGAGAATTTGAAGAGAGATTAAAGCAGATTATGAAAGAAATTGAGAGAAGTGAAGGAAAAATTATTCTCTTTATTGATGAGATTCATACCATTGTTGGAGCAGGTGCGGCGGAAGGAGGAAGTGATGTGGCCAATCTTTTGAAGCCAGCTTTAGCCAGGGGAGAAATCAAAGTCATTGGAGCTACCACGCTAAATGAATATCAAAAACATATTGAAAAAGATTCTGCTCTAGCCAGAAGATTTCAACCGATTTATGTGGAAGAGCCGTCTGTAGAAGACACTATGGCTATTTTGCGAGGGCTAAAAGAAAAATACGAACTCTTTCATGGTGTGCGTATTACTGACGACGCTCTTTTTGCCGCGACCAATTTATCAGTCAGATATATTACCAACAGATTTCTCCCGGATAAAGCTATAGACTTGATAGACGAGGCGGCTTCCAGTATGCGTATTTCTTTAGAAAATAAGCCGGCTGAATTGGAAGAGGCTCATAGAAAAATTTTAAAACTACAAATTGAAAAAGAAGCTTTGAGTAAAGATTTAAATGCAACAAAAGGTAAAAATTCAGAACTAAAATCTCGTATCAAACAAGTAGAAGAAGAAATAGCTAATGTTAAAGAAGGAGTAAAAGAATTAGAAGTTCGTTGGAATAATGAGAAAGATATTTTGGAAGAGATTAAAAAGCTTCGCAAAAAATTGGACTACTTAAGAGCAGAATCCGAAAACGTGGAAGCGGCGGGAGATTTGGCTAGGATTGCTGAAATTAAATACAGCGAAGTACCTAAATTAACTAAAGAGTTAAACTCTAAACTTGATAAATTAAAGAAGATTCAAAAAAATAAGAGAGTCTTAAGAGAGGAGGTTACCGAAGAAGACATTGCTAATGTGGTGGCTCGTTGGACAGGTATTCCTTTATCTAGAATGTTGGAAGAAGAACAGGCTAAATTGCGAAGAATGGAAGAAGAATTAGGCAAAAGGGTCATTGGACAAAAAGAAGCTATAGTTAAAATATCTGACGCAGTGCGTCGTTCTAGGGTTGGAATTGGAGATCCTAATCGACCAATTGGGTCTTTTATGTTTCTTGGTCCTACCGGAGTTGGAAAGACAGAGCTTTCCAAAGCTTTAGCTGAGTTTATGTTTAATGATGAAAAAGCTTTAATCAAAGTAGACATGAGTGAATATATGGAAAAGCATTCTGTCTCCAAACTTATTGGTTCTCCTCCAGGATATGTAGGATATGATGAGTCTGGACATTTGACTGAAGCCGTTCGCCACAGGCCTTATGCTGTATTACTTTTTGACGAAATTGAAAAAGCTCATCCGGAAGTCTTTAATATTTTGCTTCAAGTTTTAGACGAGGGAAGACTGCGAGATAGTAAAGGAAGGTATGTGAATTTCAAAAATACTATTATTATTATGACCAGTAATATTGGTTCACAATATATACAAAAAATGGAAAGCTATGGATTTAGTAGTCACGCTGGAGATGAAGAATATGATTATTCTGAAACTAAAGAAAAAGTTTTAAATGCTCTAAAAGATTTTTTCCGTCCAGAATTTCTCAATAGACTAGATGAAATTATTCTTTTTGATATTTTGAAAAAAGAAGAAATCAGAAAAATTGTTGATTTGCAAATTGAAGCTTTAGAAAAAAGATTGGCTACCAGAGAGTTGAAACTGTCTGTCTCTGATAAAGCTAGAGACTTTATTGCAGAATCTTCTTATGACACTCACTATGGAGCGAGACCTGTCAAAAGGTATATTCAAACCAATGTCTTAAATGAATTGGCTAGAGATTTATTGGAATTTGATTTTTCTAAAACTTCACTTAGCTATGAAAATGTTGTGGAAGTAGACCTTAAGGAAGAGAAAGAAAAAAATTCAAAAGAAGTTCAAAAATCTTTATCTGTCGATATTAAAAAAGTTAAAAAAGAAAAAATAATTTCCCCAATTCAAGCTGAAAATATCAAAGAAAAGAAATAATTTTTTTGAAAAGCTAGAGAAATATGATATATTTTACTTGTTCTAAGTAAAATATAAATGTCAGTATAGCTCAGTTGGTTAGAGCGTGGCACTCATAAAGCCAAGGTCGGTGGTTCAATTCCACCTACTGACACCAAAAAACTCCACAAATTGTGGAGTTTTTGTATTCTTGTTGCGGAACCGGGATTCGAACCTGGGTTTCAAGGTTATGAGCCTTGCGAGTTACCTTTACTCCATTCCGCTATATTTTTATACCTTAGGGGTAGGCAAGTAAGATAATAACACTTAAAAATGCTTTTTGCAAACTAAAAACAAATATGTTAAAATATTTTAACTATTTGATGTTTAAATTTGTTTAATTATCAGATAGACTACAGCGATAGAAAATTATATTTCAAAATTTTTTATTTTTTGAAAAACTGATTTTTAAAAATAGGTTTGCAGTGGTAGCTCAGCTGGTTAGAGCACCGCCCTGTCACGGCGGGGGTCGTGGGTTCGAGTCCCATTCACTGCGCACTTAAATAAAAAAAGAAGAGATTAACATGCTCTTCTTTTTTTATAAATATTAATAATCTTAACAAATATTTAATTTTTGTTTCAGTCCAAATTAGATAATTTTATTTGATAAATGAGCCTCATTTGTTGCTCAGAAAAAAATAAAAAATCAAGTCTTGACTAAGTGTTAGTTTTTGCTTGCGTCCCATTTTTCGCTTGGTATAATTTTAGTGTATATAGACCCTTTTATTTGTATTTGAGAGATCTATATATAAGTTTGGTGATGTTTTAAGATATATTTATGTCGAATTTTATGAAAGTATTATAAATATTATCAATTTAATAAAAATAAAATTATATGAAAAAATTATTAGCTATTACAGCTTTAGCTGTAGCTTCTCTTGCTATCCTAGTAGGAGGATCGTTTTATGCTTCTGCGGCAGATTTTGGAAAAAATGATCCGCGCGCAGAACTTGTTTCTAGTACGACAAATACTGTCACTTTAAAGTTGATTAATCCAAAAAACTTTGAAGTCTCGTATCAGTACATAAAAGATAATCAAGAAGAAGTTGCGACAGGAACTATTCCAGCAGGAGACGGTTGGAAAAATCCCGCAACTACAACAATCGAAATCACAGGTTTGTCAGAAAAAGTTTCAATTAAAATGACTTCTGATAACAGTTCAAACAATAATGGAAAAGATGTCGATTGGTTTAAATATGAAGAGCAAATATTTACTGTTGCTCCTCAAATTCTAGTGTTGGATACAACTAAACCGAAAACTGTAGTAATTTCCCCCGATTCAGATCTGACCTATAAGACAGAAAATTTACCGATTGTGCTTGCTTCTACTACAGACGCTGGAAGTGGGATCTCTAAGGTTGTAATGAATTTATACGGACAAGATGGACTTATTAAAAGTTGTGTAAACCAAACAGTTGACCCTGTTGTAAATGAGAAAGTGTTTTCTTGTGACCTGTCAGATTTAAATTCTCTTCTCTCTAATTCTGATCTTTCTGAAGAGGGAGATTTTTATTTGAAAATAAATTCTCGTGATTTGGCTGGTAATACAAGTAATACAGTGATCTGGTATTTCACGGTAGATAATTCAGAAATCGAGGCTCCTATCCTAATCTCTCCAGCAGACAATTCGGTCGTCAACGGTCAAACTCTTACCAATCAGTGGAGTGAGGTAATTGGTGCCGTCAAATATGAATATGAGAGTTATCATGATTCTGAAGCAACCAATCTTCGTTGGAGAGAAATCTTTGCAACAACTTCTAAAACGGCTACAAATGTACCAGATGCAGTATTTTACTGGAGAGTTCGAGCTATTAATGCAGGTGATGAGGTGAGTGACTGGAGTCCTTTGTGGAAAATTACAGTAGACAACAGCATTGCGTCTACTACTCCATCTATCGAAGCTCCTGTTTTAATTTATCCAGCAAATAACGAAAAGATCAATGTCAACGATTTTTGGTTTTTGTGGAATAGTGTGCCAGGAGCGTTAAGCTATGAATTCCAATCTTCTCAAGATCCACAAATTGACGAAAATGGTTCTTTGATTAATGGTGTCTGGGTTGGTGATTTTGGACACAATCAGCCAGCGACAAATACTCTACACTCTGTGGGAGCAAATGGTAGCTGGTATTGGCAAGTAAGAGCTGTGGGTGAGGACGATTTAAAGAGTGATTGGTCAGAAGTTTGGAAAATGACCATAGACAAAACCGCGCCAATTGCACCAACAGGTCTTAGTTGGAAAACTGCAACCGATGTGATTGTTGGAAACAATGGAACCACTACCGAATATTCTGGTGTGGCTAGTTGGTTAGCAAGCGGTTCAGAAGATGTTGATCACTACGAGTACAGATATTGGAATAATATTGTAGGCAATCAATATAAAGTTGGACATGAATATGTAACAAACACAACTGGGCTTAATATGCCAGGAGTGTTTAATCAAGGCGAAGGTACTCACTATTTCTGTATAATAGCAGTTGATGAGGTTGGAAACAGGTCAGACTGTAGCGAAACATTTGCTGTTAATTATGAAATAGAGATGGTTGCGGAAAACAATGAAATTCTAATGACAAGTTCAAATAATAGAACTTTAGAGAATCTGGTATTTCTTCCTAGTACTTCTTACGGTCTAGGAGGTTCGTTGCTTAATTTTAACGAAGATGCAGACTTATCTCAAGATGAAGTTTTGAAAGGAAAACCTTTTCAATTCACTGAAAATATGAGAATTGGGTATAGAGGTCCAGAAGTAAAAGCTCTTCAAAAATTCTTGAATGCTAAAGGATTTGTTGTTGCCGAAACAGGTCCTGGCTCAAAAGGAAACGAGACTGAGGTTTTTGGTCCAAAAACCAGACTCGCTTTAATTAGGTATCAAGAAGCGAATGATACAATTTTGCAAAGAGTTGAAATCTTTGGCCATAAAGGTACCGGAAACTTTTTCTGGTCCACTAAACAATCTGTAAATGAGGTTCTTTTGAAAGATTCTGAAATAAACACTCTTTTAACTGCTTAAAAAAGAATTTCGTTAGACAAAGCAAAGCCTGCGAAAAGCGGGTTTTGTTTTAAGGTAAAATTAAGGATGAAAAAAGAGATTTTTTTGCTAGGTATTATTTGTATTATTTTGTTATAATACAAATCTTAATAGCTAAAAATATAATATTATGAGGACTTTAATTAGAGATTTAAAAGAAAATATTGAACAAGAAGTGATTGTGAGAGGTTGGATAGATGTACGAAGAGATCAGGGTAAATTAATCTTTTTGGATATTCGTGATTTTTCTGGCAAAGTACAAGCAGTAGTACTTCCAAACTATGGAGAGGCAAAAATGGTAGCAGAAAAACTTCGTCCAGAATGGGTGGTGGAAATTTTAGCCAAAGTTAATCAACGTCCAGAAAGGAATAGAAAGGAAGGGGTTCTAAACGGGGATTTGGAATTAGAAGTTTTAAGCATTCAAGTTTTAAATGAAGCTGAGACTCCGGCTTTTGATATTTCTACCGACGGTAAAGAAATTAGCGAAGATGTACGTCTAGAAAAAAAATATTTAGATATGCGTCGAGAGAGAATCCAAAACAATCTTCGGGTTAGAAGTAAAGTTCAAAACTTTTTACGAAAAGAATTTTTAGCTAGAGATTTTGTGGAAATAGAGACTCCAATTTTGACTAATCCAACCCCAGAAGGAGCAAGAAGTTATATTGTGCCAAGCCGTCTTTGGAAGGGAAGTTTTTATGCTTTGCCTCAATCTCCTCAACAGTATAAACAACTACTTATGTCTGGAGGTATGGAAAGATATTTTCAATTTGCTAAATGTATGCGCGATGAAGATACAAGAGGCGATAGGCAGCCAGAATTTACTCAGTTGGATATTGAAATGAGTTTTGCTACAGCGGAAGAGGTTCGCCAAGTTAATGAAGAAATTTTAATTAAAATGGTCAAAGAGCTTTTCCCGGAAAAAAGAATTCAACAAATTCCTTTTCCGGTTTTGACTTATAAAGAAGCTATGGAAAAATATGGTAGCGATAGACCAGATTTGAGAGAAGATAAAGAAGATCCTAATCTTTTAGCTTTTGAATGGGTGATAGACTTTCCATTTTTTGAAAAAACTAGTGATTCAGATGATCCGGAAGCTGAAGGGGAATGGACTTTTACTCATAATCCATTTTCTCGTCCTAAAGAAGAAAACATGGAAGATCTTCATAATAAAAAAGATATTGGAAAAATCATTACTCAGCAGTATGACATTATTATGAATGGTTATGAGCTTGGAGGTGGGTCTATTAGAAATCATAAAGCAGAAGATTTGAGAAAAGTTTTAGAGATTTTAGGTTATAACGAAGAAAGAATAGAAAAGAATTTTGGCCATATGCTTAGAGCTTTCAAATCAGGCACTCCTCCACACGGAGGTATTGCTTGGGGATTTGATAGATTAATTATGATTCTCATGAATGAACCAAATATTCGTGAAGTTATAGCTTTTCCAAAGACGGGAGAAGGAAAAGATTTATTAATTCAAACTCCAGCTCCAACTAGCGAAAAACATTTGAAAGAATTGGGAATCAAATTAGAAAAATAATTTTTAGAAATCATTTTTTTAAAAAAGACAAAATTTTCTATGTTAAAATAATGTAAGACTATGTCTTACCAGGATTTTAGTGTTTTGATATCAATCATAGCCATTATTTGTCTTTTCCTTTACGCGGTACAAAGATTCTCTGTTTATGCAGAAAATACTTTCAAAGACGATATAAAAAGGATTTTGTATAAATGGACAAAAGTTCCCGTCCTGGGGGCTTTTGTTGGTTTTATAACTACCGCTCTCTTACAATCCAGTACAGCAATTTCTGTGCTTTTGGTGACCATGACCAAAAGTAAACTTATCACTTTGTCTGGAGCTTTAGCTGTGCTAATTGGAGCTAATCTCGGAACCACTCTGACTGTGCAATTGTTGTCTTTTCGAATTTTAGACATAGCGCCGTATCTTGTAATTTTAGGTTTTGTTTTAATGAGAACAAAAACTAAATTAAAAAAATATGGAGAACTAGTTTTTTATTTTGGAATAATATTTTCTTGTTTATATTTGATTTCAGTTATTGCTCAACCTTTAGCTACTTCACCGATGGCTTTAGGTATAGCTTCTTTAGCTTCTAATGTTAGCTTGGGTCTTTTGATCGGATTTGTTTTGACAAATCTTTTGCAATCATCAACTCTGATGACTAGTATTGTTGTAATATTGGCAGCTCAAGGTGTTTTAAATTTTGATCAATCTTTTATTTTAATTTTAGGATCTAACATTGGTACAACTACCACAGCTTTATTGGCTGCCACAGTTTCCAACAATGACGGAAAAAGAATTGCTTTAGCCCACTTCTTGTTTAGCTTTTTCGGTGTCATATTGTTCTTACCTTTTATTAAACAATTCTCTGCTTTGATTCAAAGCTTACCTATCACTTTGCATGCTCAAGTAGCCTTTTCTCATTTTGTTTTTAATTTTGTAATAACGCTTCTAGCTTTAATATTATTTAAATATTTTTATAAATTATTGTTTGTCTTTATCCCGGCCAGAAGAAAGGAAAATAAAAGAGAAAGAAAGAAATTGAAGAGATTTATTTAATGTTATAATTTAAATAGAAATAGAGTATGTCAGAAAATCTAGAAGAAAAAGAATATAAAGAATATAAAAATAATCCCGAGAGAATTACTTATATGGGTAGTGTTGACTATCGTAATAAAATGGTCAAATTTGGTATCAAAGCTAAAGACAGAACTAAACATCTTTATGTTATAGGTAAGTCTGGTATGGGAAAATCTACTCTGCTTGAAAATATGGCCATTCAAGACATTCAAAATGGCGAAGGGCTAGCTTTTATTGATCCTCACGGAGGAACAGCCGAAAAGCTCTTGGATTTTGTGCCAGAACACAGAAAAGATGATGTTATATATTTTGCTCCATTTGACACAGAATATCCTGTAGCCTTAAATGTTTTAGAAAAAGTAGATATCAATAAAAGACATTTAGTGGCTAATGGTTTGATGGCGGCTTTTAAAAAAGTTTTCGGGGAAGACAAATTCTCAGATAGAATGCAATATATTTTAAATAATATTATTCTCACTCTTTTAGAAAATGATGATGAGACTTTGATTGGCATTAATCGTATGTTGAGTGATAAAGAGTATAGAAAAAAGATGGTAGCTAATGTGCAAGATCCTTCGATTAGATCTTTTTGGTTGGAAGAATTTGCTAAAGCTGGAGAAAAATATCAACAAGAAGCTGCTCCCGCTATTCAAAATAAAATTGGACAATTTACTTCCAATCCTTTGATTAGAAATATTATTGGACAAAAAAGAACAAGTTTTGATATTCGTGAAGTAATGGATAAGAGAAAAATTTTGATCATGAATTTGTCTAAAGGAAAAATGGGGGAAGGTAATGCCAATCTTATTGGCTCACTTTTGATTACTAAAATCTATTCAGCTGCCATGAGTCGAGCCGACGTAGATCCTTACAAATTAGAAGAGTTGCCTCCGTTTTATTTCTATGTAGATGAGTTTCAAAACTTTGCCAATGACAGTTTTGCTCAGATTTTATCTGAAGCTAGAAAATATCAACTAGCTTTGACTGTGGCTCATCAATATGTGGATCAAATGACTGAAGAAGTGAAAGCCGCTATTTTTGGAAATATTGGAACCATGGTGACATTTAGAGTGGGAGCTACTGACGCTGATGTTTTTGAAAAAGAATTTGCTCCAGTTTTTAGTGCTGACGATATTGTCAATTTGTCGGCCTTTCAGATGTATTTAAGACTGATGATAGACAGCGTCGGCTCTAAACCATTTTCTGCTAAAGGTCTTCCTCCTATCGCTAAACCAGCAACTTCTCACGCTAAAGAGATAATAGAGCACTCTCGAAAGTTTTATGGAAAGAAAAAAGAAGAAGTGGAAAAAGAGATTGGGGATTGGTATGTTCCAGTTTTAGAAAAAGATTTGCAATCTGAAAATAGAAATAGTTATCAAGGTCACCAAAAGACAAATGAAAATAGAATTGAGAATGATTATAAAAAAATAGAGAAAAAGACTTTTGATGACAGAAGAGCTAAGGAAGAAAGACCAAATGGAAGAACTCGTTCTAGAAGAAAAGACAGAGACATAGACAATACCGATATTAGCAAAATTAGAGAAGAGGAGAGTAAGGCTAAAGAAAAACTAAGTTCTAACAGCACTTCTTTAAAAGAGGCTTTAGAAAAGGCTATGCAGGCTGAAAAAGTGCGACAAAATAATGTTGTTAAAAAAGAAAAACCTGAAGCTTCAAAAGTTGAAAGAGTCGAAAAAAGAGAAGAGGTAAAAGAAGTGCCAGAGAAAATACTTAGAGATTTGGTAGATGAAGAATAGTTTAAAAAGGTTTTGAAAATAGTCTCTTTTGTGTTATAATTTTTTTCTAAACTTTAAATCTTTTATTTTAAAAGATTTTTAGTTTGGATGGCCTTATCGTCTAACGGTTAGGACACGTCCCTTTCACGGATGAAATCGGGGTTCGATTCCCCGTAAGGTCACAATTATTCAAAAAGCTACTCCTAGTGGGTAGTTTTTTGCTAAGCTAATTATGATTTTTAAAAACTCAATATTTTTGTTAAAATTTTAAAACAATAAAGGAAATGTGGCTGAGTGGTTGAAGGCACCTGACTCGAAATCAGGCAAGGGGAGTTTTCCTCTTCGAGAGTTCGAATCTCTCCATTTCCGCTATTGAGTTTTTAGGGCTTTATAAATATCTTCTATAGCTTTAATAGCTTCACCGCTAGCAATATTGTTTTGTTGATAAAGGATATTAGTACAATCTCCTGCGGCCCAAATTAAATTTTCTTTAGAAGCCTTATTGGTCCAAGGGTCTATTTTAACCTTTCCTTCTTCATCTAATTCTACTAAATCTTTCACCCAAGTTGTAGCTGGATTTTGTCCAATTTCTACAAAAATTCCGTTGGTAGAGATTTTGGTTTCTTCTTTAGTAAACTTATCTACATAAGTTAAACCGTTAACAAAATCTTCTCCGTGTATTTCTTTAATGGTAATATTTTTTATTAATTTAAAATTAGGATTTTCTAGAAGTTTATCTACAATAATTTTATCCGCTCTCGGTTCGCTACGAGAAAGTAAGGTTACGGATTTACAGTAAGCTAAAAGTTGAGCAGCTGATTCAAAACCAGAATTACCTCCACCGATTACAATCACATCCATATCAGAAAACATTGGTCCATCACAAGTTGCGCAATAGGTTAAGCCTTTATATTCAAATTTTTCAGCATTGGTGGCTTGCAGCTTTCTTCGATCGGAACCAGTGGTAATCAATAAAGCTTTTCCAAAAACTTCCTCCTCATTTTCTAAGGTAGCTTTTATAATTTTCTCTTTCTCGATTTCTACAATTTCAGTTTGAGTTACAAAATTACCAGTTTTAATTTCTAAAATATCTACAGCATATTCTTTAACATGATTTTCTAAATTTTTGGCTAAATCCATTCCGGAAATATGAGGGGTGCCGATCCAGTTTTGTATGTCTTCACTGACCACTGATTGTCCGCCCCACTCTTTTAAGATCAAAGCGGTCTTTAAACGTTTTCTGGCAGCGTAAACAGCCGCACTTGCTCCAGCTGGTCCACCGCCCACAATAATTAAATCAAAGATATTTTTTTCCATATAAATACATTATACAAGAATTTTTAGATTTTAAAAACAAACCCTTTTAGTGGTTTGTTTAAGTAATTTTATTTCTTTTTTCTTAAAAATGGGGGAAGCATATTCCAGTCATCATCTTCTTCATCCTCTTCGATTTCATCCAAAAAGACTCCTTTTTTAACATTTTTCTCTTCTTTAGCTTTTCTCATTCTTTTGATATCTAAAAGGTTGTCTTCATCTAATTCATTATTCAATTCTAGACGACCCTTAATTTTTTCTTCTTCTTCAGAAATTGTTGGTTCTGGTCTTTTGTTACGCATAAAAGAAGATATATTCTCTTTAACAGTTACTTCTTCTTTGTCTTCTTTAAATTTTATTTTTTTTTCCTCGCTTTTTTTTTCCTCCTTTTCTTCTTTTTCTTTCACTGGAGAATCTTCTGTTTTGAGCTTTTCAGCTTCTATATTCATGTAAATTGGCTCAGAATTTCGATGGGAAGGCATTTTGTAACTGGAAGGAAATTTGGTAGCGATAACCACGATTTTCATTTCATCCTTTTTAAGAGTGTCGTTATTTACGATGCCAAAAATAATAGTTGCATCTTTGTCTACTGATTCGGTAATGACTTTGGCAGCTTCAGAAACTTCGAACATAGAAAGATTTTCATTACCATAAATTGCATATAAAAGTCCTTTAGCTCCATTGATGGAAACATCGAGTAGAGGGGAAGAGATAGCAGTTTTAGCTGCTTCAATAGCTCTATTTTCTCCACTAGCAGATCCGATACCGATGAGAGCTGTACCAGAATCTTTGAGTACTCTTTTGATATCAGCAAAGTCTAAGTTGATTGTGCCAGCAGTTTTGATAATGTCGGCAATACCATCTACAGCTTGTTTAAGAACTTCGTCTACCATTTTGAAAGCATCTTTAACAGACATATTTCTATCAATTACTGAAAGAAGTCTATCATTTGGTATAGCTATAAGTGCGTCCACTTCTTTTTCTAATTCAACTAAACCTCCTTCAGCAATAGAAGCTCTTCTTTGTCCTTCAAAAAAGAAAGGTTTGGTGACAATGGCTACAGTTAAAATACCTTCTTCTTTAGCAGCTCTAGCGATTATTGGGGCTGCTCCGGTAGCTGTTCCTCCTCCCATTCCGCAAGCTATGAAAACTATATCTGCTCCTTTCACTGCGTCTTGAATTTCTTCTTTAGTCTCTTCGGCACTTTTTTTGCCAATTTCTGGATCCATTCCAGCTCCTAAACCTTTGGTTAAATTTTTCCCGAGATGAATTTTTTTACTAGCCAAACAATTATGTAAATCTTGAGTGTCAGTATTCATGGCTATAAAATCAATTCCTTTCAAATTTGAACTGATCATGTGATTGATAGCTCCTTTTCCAGAGCCACCAACTCCGATGACTTTAATTCTTGCAAAACTTTGAATTTCAGGTAGTGTTTTAGACATATTTTCATTATTTCTATTAGTTTCTAGTAGGTGGAAAAAGTATATCATTCAAGTCAGAAAAATGCAAAGAGTTGCCAAAAAAATCGGTATATGGCTTAATAATTTTATAAAGTGATTTCTGAATGGTTATTTTCTTAAGGTAAAAGTTTTTTCAAGAAAGCTTTTATATTTTTGCAAAAGTTTTTAAAGATTTTTTCTACTCTATAATCTGAAGTGATAATAGGAGCTAAAAAAGTTAGACCATAAGCTCTAGCATAAGCCGAATCTCCTAATTGCCCATCAGAAAAATTACGAATTTCTTCTTCAGCAAATTTTATTGGCAATCTCATATAATTTTTAAACATGTATTCTATTTTTGGAAGTTTGCTACCGTTACCAGTCAAAACTATTCCGCCAGGCAATAATTCTCGACGGCTAATTTTATCTAATTCTAAATTAATTTTTTCACAAATAAATTCCACTCTAGCTTCTACAATCTCTTCATATTTTCTTTTAGAAAAGGAAAGGTCGCTACGTCCAAGCTTAATTTCTTCAGCTTCCTCCAAAGAAACTTGTAATCCTAAGGCTATATCGTTAGTAATGTCATTGCTACCAATACCTATGACTGAAGTTAAAATTGGATTATTGTTCTCATAAACCAAAATGCTAGTAGTGGAGTGGCCGATATTAACAAGCGCTGTTCCAGCTATACGTTGTCTTTTATTTAAAAGGGGAATGCTTTCTGCAAAAGGTCCAACTACGACTTCTTCAATATTTAATTTGATTTCTTTTAAAATATTTTCTAATTTTTCTATATAAAGACTTGGACAAAAAACAAATAAAAATTTTCCGTCAATTCTTTTTCCAAACATGCCAACTGGATTTCCTGGAACGTCACTCAGATCAACTTTATATTTTATAGGTATAGTATGAATAACTCTTTTATTTTTAATATTGGAAACAGATAGGGCAGCCTCTTTTTCTAATCTATCTAAATCTAGGCGAGTGATCTCATTATTTATGCTGGAATTAATAATAGAAGTGTTAGCTATACCGCTACTTATGCCAGAAGTGTTTAAGGCTAAAACAATATGATTTCTTCTTTCAAAAACATTGCTTTTAAATTCATTGACTACTCTATGTAAAGTATCGGCTAATTCTTTTTCGTTGACAATGTCGCCTTTATAAATACCCTCAGTAGGGACTTCTTGTATTTCCACAATTTCTGGATTGGAATTTATTTCTTCAGAATGAACTACCGCACAAACTTTAGTTGTACTACTTCCTATATCCACACCAATAACAAGATGAGATTTTGCTTTACTCATCCTTTCATTTTAGCATATATTTTTTCAAATATATTTTTTCTTTTTTTTCCATTTCTTCTCCATGATCCAAACCTTTTAGATGTAGGCAGCCATGAACAATCAAAAGGGTGAGAAAATTTCCATAAGACAAAGAAAATTTTTTGGCTTCTTTTCTGGCTACTGACAGACAAATAAAAATTTCGCCATTATTTTGAGAAAGAGGAAAAGAGAGAATATTTGGAATATAATCTTTTTTACGATATTGAATATTTAAATTTTGAGCGATACTAGGGGATACAAAATTTATAGCTAAATTATAATTTTCACCTAAAATATCTTTTTGTATTTTCTGAATACGAAAAAAAAGAGCTTTTTCAATAAGCCCTCTTTTTTTATTTACTATTAGATTTTTTGTTTCTAATATCATCTTGCCTTTATCTTCTAGTTCTTTTAGTTTTTTTGATAAGTTTACCTAGTCTTTTAAGTTCTTCATATTTCTCTCCACTTTTTATCCTCTTAATTTTTCCTTTTTTAGCTTTAACTTTAGAATCTTCGCGATTGTTATATCTTTTTTTGCGGACAGTGGGAAGAATTGCGCTCTCTTGAACTTTCTTTTGAAATCTGTGAAGAAGAGCCATTGAGTTGTCTCTTTCTCTCCTTTCTACTTTTACATTTGTGTTTGCCATATAAATTAACTTGTCTATCTTATCATAAAAATCTAACCATTTCAAGCTTATTTTAGTTTTTTTAAGTAATCACTGAGTTCTTCTACAGGGATGACTTCTTGAGAGTGAGTTTTCATATCTCTCACAATAGCTGTATTGTCTATAGCTTCTTTTTGTCCAAAAATTATACAATAAGGTACACCCATTTTGTCAGCCATAGCCAATTGAGCTGAAAGAGATTCTTTGGAAAGGTTTTGATAGACTGAGATTTTATTTTCTCTCAAAATTTCCATAACAGTCAAAGCCTTTAATTTAGCTTCAAAACCAAGTTGAACAAAATAAATTTTTGGTTTTTTAATAATTTTAGGCTCAAGATTTTTACATTCTTTGAAAAGCATTATTCTGTCTAAACCTAAAGCTGCACCGACAGCTGGAATTTCTTTTTTGGATCCAAGTTCTTTAGCTAAATAGTTGTAACGACCTCCGCCAGTAATTGAGATTTCTTTTTCTTTACCGTCTTCAATTTCTTTACCTTCAGCATCTGTTTCTTTTTCTAGTTTAATAACCTCGAAAACTGTGTGGGTGTAATAATTTAAACCACGGACTAAGCAATTATTAATTCTATAGTCTATACCCATCTCTTCTAAATATTGAAGCACTTCTCGGAAATGTTTTTTGGAATCAGTGCTTAAATAGTTGATAGAAGCCGGTGCCAATTCTTTTAATGGCTGGCATTGTTCATTTTTACAATCTAAAAGACGAAGAGGATTTGTCAAAAGTCTGCTTTGGCAATCTTTACAGATTTTGGCGCTGTGTTTTTTGTAATAGGCAACAAGTTCTCGAGTAAAGACAACTCTATCTTCTTTATTTCCCATACTGTTGATATCAATGATCAAATTTTCAAAGCCATATTCTTTCAAAATAGTCATTAAGGTGCGAATTACCAAAGCGTCAGCAATGGATTTTTCTGAGCCTAAAATTTCTAAATTGAATTGTCTAAATTCGCGCAACCTTCCTTTTTGAGGATTGTCGTGACGCCAGAGAGGGCCAAAACTATAAAACATTACTGGCTGTGGCAAATTGTTCATACCATTTTCTATATAGCTACGCATAATGCTAGCTGTATATTCTGGACGTAAAGCTACCCTTTCTCCACCTTTGGTTCGGAAAGAATAAATTTCTTTTTCTATAACATCTGTACCCTCACCAATACCTCGCACAAAAACTTCTTCTTTTTCTAAAGCTGGAGTCTCTATTGGCTTAAATCCATAATAAACTGCAATCTCTTGAGCTTTTTCAAACATCCCTTGAAATTGGTAAAACTTTTCTCCAATAATATCATTCATCCCTTTTAAAGAATTGCTGGGTTCTACATTTTTTACCTTTTTTTCTTCTTTTTTCTTTCTCATATTATTCTTATTTTACTTATTAATAAAATTAATAGCAACCTCTCCCGGATTGGACCCAATTTGATTAAATGGATAAAGCCTAAAGACCGCTTTTCCTGAAATATCTTTTTTATAAATTACTCCCCAACTTCTAGAGTCATAGCTTTCTGCTCTATTGTCTCCAAAAGCTAAATATTCTCCGTCTTGTAAAGCGATATTTATATTTTTTACATTATCTTTGTATTTTACAAAACTTTCGTCTAAAATCATGCCGTCAGGATTTTTTGAATTATAAATTGTGGTGACTCCATTTTCTACTGTTACTCTATCTCCTGGTAAACCAATTAGTCTTTTAATAAAATATTTTCCATTATGTTTATCATTTTTAGAATGTCTAAAAACTATCACGTCACCACGTTTTAAATTGTCTATATCAAAAGTCAACTTGTCTATAATAAGAAGTTCTCCAGATTTTAAACTAGGAAGCATACTACCTCCGTCTATCAAAAACGGTTGAACTACAAAACCTTGTATCATTTTGATAATGATTAAAATAGAAAAAAGAAGAGCTAAAAGTTTGCCAGGGGATTCATTTTTTTCTAAAAGTTTTAATTTAACTAAAGATTTTCTTGTCTTTTTAGAAAAGCTGGCCAACAAAAGAAGGAAGAAAAAAATGAAAATGATGATGGATAGTAGCAGGCTATACGGATTGCCTAAAATATCATTCAAAAAATTATTTATTAAAGCGTTAAAATTACTACTCATAATCAAAGTTACAAAGATTATAGCACAGCCAATCGCCGAGAAGCAAATATTTTGTTATAATTTAAAAATAATTTAATTTAAAATAAAAAAATGACTTTTTTAATTTTCCCTTTAGGGAATCCTGGTGAGAAATATGCTGAAACTCGCCACAATGCTGGACGACTAATTCTTTCTTTTTTGAAAGACGATGAAGACTTCAAAAAACTTTTAGAAGATTCTGATGCAAAACTTTTTATTCCAGATTCTTTTATGAATGAATCAGGTAAAGCCTTAAAAAATTATTTAAAAAATACAAATTTGGAAAAAGAAAATCTTATAGTTATCTACGATGATAAAGATTTGGAAATCGGGGATGTGCGTTTAGCGATTGACAGGGGAGATGGGGGACATAATGGACTAAAAAATATCATTCAGAATCTGGGAGGTAAAAGTTTTTATCGAATTAGAATTGGTATTGCTCCAAAGGGTACAGGAAAAAATAATTTGATTCCTCCACATGGAGACATAGTTCAAAAATATGTCTTGGGAAAATTTACTTCTGAAGAGCTTGATGTTTTAAAAGATAAAAAACTTTTAGAAAGAGTAAGAATCTTTTTAGAGAAAATAATTTTAAACTAAAAAATGCTACCGATTAATCGGCAGCATTTAATTTGCTTTGTGCTACAAGCTCTTTTTCAAAGGCTTGGAAAATCTTTTCTGGAAGATCTTCTAATTTTATCAAACCCGCTTCTACGAGCCTTTTAATTACAAAATCTTCCCCATAAGCACTGACCAAATTAAAGACTCTGGGACAGCATTCTGGGATGAAATTTTCTTTTCTAGACATACAACTAAGCTCTATTTAAAAATAACTAATCTAAAAGAAATGTAATAAAAAAACTCGCCCTTGTCAAGTTGCGAGTTTTTTAGCTTTTTTAAAAAAAGTAATTATTTTTGTAGTTTGAGAGTCATTTTCTCTTCCTTACCATCAAAAAGAGTGATTTCAAAACTATAAATCTTTCCAAGAGATAATTCTTCTTTCATTTTCTCTTCATTTTCAAAGTCAGAAATATGGACTAAACCAGCTACGCCTTCTTCAATTGAAGCTAAAGCGCCGTGTTTATTGAATCTAATGACTACTCCGTTTACAATATCTCCTTTTTTATACTTTTTACTTGCTGCATTCCAAGGGTTTTCTTTCAATTTTTTCATAGAAAGAGAGATTTTGTTGTCTTTAATTTCAATTACTTCCACTTTGACTGTATCACCAATTTTGGCATAATCTTTAGTATTTTCCACTAAGCCCCAATCGATTTCGGATTTGTGAATTAAACCTTCGATTTCGTTGTCAATTTTTACAAAGATCCCAAAATCTACCACTCCAGTGACCACTCCTTCCAACTGATCTCCTAAATTATATTTCGCTACAATTTTAGTAAGAGTTTTACTGTCTTTAAGTGCTTCTTCTTTAGCTTTGTTGTCTCTCAATTCTCCATCTTCTAAAACAGGATCTGTAGATTCGCTGAAAATAAGTTTACCTTCTTTTGGTATAGCGGCAATAATAGTAACCGGAATTCTTTTACCAACAAGTTTTTTGAGTTCAAAAAGAATTTGTTCTTTAGATCCATCATCCACCTTAGGATAATTGTCTCCTTTGAGTTGAGATGAAGGAAGAAAACCATTGATACCGTTCCATTCCACAATAAGTCCACCCTTGTTTGCTTCTTTGACCACCAAAGAGAGTACTCTTTTTTCTTTCAAGAGAATTTCAGCTTCACTCCAAATCAAAGCGTGTTTTGCTTCACGGAGAGAAAGATCGATATAACCATTTTTATCTTCTTTATTTATAACTTTAGCAGAAATAGTATCTCCGATATTTATTTTTTTAATTAAATCTCTGGCGTTAATATATTCGATGCCGTAAATAATACCTGTACCAACTGGTGTGAGATCCACATAAACTGCTGTATTGGTTACAGCTAAAACCAAACCTTCCACAATCTCATCTTCTTTGATTTGAGGAATAGGTTCTAAAACCATCTTGGTGTAATCATCTAAAGACGCCAAGTCTTTTGTAGTTGTTTTTTCCATATTTTTTATTGGGCCACAGCTTTCGCTTGGGCGAATTAAATTTTTAATTTGTGTCAAAAATATAAATAGATACAGAAAACTGTGTTTATTATTTATTTTTGGTTTAACAAATCACAGAAAACTATAGCATAAAAAAAGAGTAAAAGCAAAAACACTCTCACCTTTAAAAGGTGAGAGTGTAAGAATTTATAAAATTTAGAAACTTATAAAATTATTCTTCTTCCGCTTCAGCTTCGCTAGCTTCTTCCTGGGTCGGTGAAAAGTCTAAACCTCCACCTTCTAAGTTTTTACGAATTTGTTTTTCTAATTCTTTAGCAATTTTAGGATTTTCTTTTAAGAAAGTTCTGGCCGCGTCATATCCACGACCAAGTTTTTCTTCTCCAAAGCTATAAGAAGAGCCAGCCTTAGAAACAATTTTAAATTTCTCTCCCAAAGCCAATAATTCTCCTTCGTGAGAAATGCCTTCACCATACATAATGTCAAATTCAGTAGATTTGAATGGAGCAGCGACTTTGTTTTTGACTACTTTGACTCTAGTTCTAGAACCTAAAACTTCTTCTCCTTTTTTGATTTGAGCAATTCTTCGAATATCTAAACGGACTGAAGAATAAAATTTTAAAGCTTTTCCTCCTGGAGTAGTTTCCGGATTGCCAAACATAATACCGATTTGCATACGGATTTGGTTGATGAAAATGATAACAGTTTTAGATTTGTGAGCGATAGCTGTCAATTTTCTAAGAGCTTGACTCATCAAACGAGCCTGTCTTCCGACGTGAGCTTGAGCCATATCTCCTTCGATTTCAGCTTGAGGAGTGAGAGCGGCTACCGAGTCTATAACTATGACATCGATTTTTCCACTACGTACTAAAGTTTCAGCAATATCTAAAGCTTGCTCTCCGTTGTCTGGTTGAGAAATTAAAAGATCGTTAATTTTAATTCCCAATTTTTTAGAATATTCTGGATCCATAGCGTGTTCAGCATCAATAAAGGCACAAGTACCTCCCATTTTTTGAGCTTCAGCGATGACATGAAGAGTTAAAGTGGTTTTACCAGAAGATTCTGGTCCAAAAATTTCAATAATTCTCCCTCTAGGAAGTCCACCCACTCCGAGAGCGTGATCTAAACCGATAGAGCCTGTTGGTACCGCTCCGACATCAACTTTTGGTGTTTCTCCTAATTTCATAATTGCTCCCTCGCCAAATTTTTGTTGAATCTCTTTCAACAATTCATCTGTGTTTCCTGCTTTTGTGTCAGTATCTTTTTTGACAGCTTTTTTGGTGACTGTCTTTGTGGTTGTTTTTTTTACAACTTTTTTCTTTGTGGCCATATATATTATTTTTAATATTTTAGATTATAGCATATCAATTTTACTCTTTTCCAACTTGTAAAATGAGTTCTTTTTCTCTGTCATATTTATCAACTGCGTTCACAACTATCAAAGTGTAGGGATTTTTGAGAATCAGTTCCTCTTTAAAATCTCCATTCTGATCAATAACAATCTCTCTTCCATTCAAATAAATATTTCTAGCATTTTTTACTTTACCTGAAATAAAAAAAGTCTCTCCCGAAAGAACCTGATAAGGTTCTGGATAAAAGATTTCTATTTTTGGCCCATAAAAATAATCAAATATTTTAAAAGAAAAATAAATTAAAATAAAAGCTAATAAAAGAAAAAATAAAATAACCTTTAATTTTTCTCTCCAAGGTCTGTGATATTTATTTTTCTTTCTGCCATTATTTCTTCTGCTATTCATTTTCATTTTCAGTATTATTTTCTTTAGACTTCATTTCTTCCAATTCTCTTTCTAGTTTTTCTACTTCACTCTCTACTTCTTTTCCAAACAAAACTTCACGATGGCGTCCGCTAACAGCTGGACCGATAATGCCATACATTTCTAAATCATTTATAATTCTAGCCGATTTGTTATAGCCCCAACGGAAAGCGGTTTGAAGAGCACTAGTAGAAGCTTTACCGGTAGAAATCACATAATCTCTTGCACTCATATATTCTTCATCATCCATTGGCTCTTCAGCAGGATTTCTTTCGCTAGAGTCTTCCATTTCTCTATAACCAGCTGTAGGCGAAGAAGATATTTTTATTTTTTGTACATCAATACTTTCTGGAAGAAAATCTTCGTAGCGTTTTTTAATGTTAGCAATCACAGCTTTAATCTCTTCGCTAGAAACAAAAGGAGCTTGGACACGAGTAATAGATGAGCCATTCATATAAAGCATGTCCCCATTTCCTAGCAAATCTTCGGCTCCAGCTTGATCCAAAATGGTACGAGAGTCTATTTGGGAAGTAGTCTTTAAAGCGATACGAGAGGGGATATTGGCTTTAATAGTTCCTGTAATCACTTTGACATCTGGTCTTTGAGTGGTCAAAATCAGGTGAATACCAGCTGCTCTGGCTTTTTGAGAAAGAGAAGTAATGACTGGAGTAATTTCTTTAGGGTAAGTCAACATAAAGTCGTTGAACTCGTCAAAGACTATCACTATATAAGGCATTTTTGGAGGAAGACCTTTCACATATTCTCCTTCGCTATTTTTCTTTTTAGCTTTTTCCAAAGCTGGAGTAAAGATTTTTTTATTGTATTCAGTAATATTTGGCATGCCATACTCTCCGAGTACATCATATCTTCGGTCCATTTCTTGGGCCGCCCAAGATAAAGATTTAATAGCTGTCTTAGCATCTTTGATAATAGGAGTATAAAGGTGAGGCAAAGCGTTGTAAGCGGTAAATTCTACTCTTTTCGGATCTAAAATAATCAACTTCAAATCGTAAGGAGAGTTTTTATAAAGCAAAGAGATAATCAAATTGTGCAAAGTCACAGACTTTCCTGTCCCAGTTGCTCCGGCTACCAAAAGATGTGGCATTTTAGAAAGGTCAGAAATCACCGGCTTACCTATAATATTCTTCCCTATAGCTAAAGCCAAAGATGGAGCTTCTTTAAATTCATCTAATTCCAAAAGGCTACGAAGTCCGAGTAAAGTTTTCTTTTCATTAGGAATACCGATACCAACAAAAGGTTTACCAGGGATTGGTGCTTCAATATGCATATTGGTAGCCGAAAGAGCCATTTGTAAATTGTCTTTCAAGCCTAAAATCTTTCTCACATTGACTCCTTGGGCTGGTTTTAAGGTGAATTGAGTAACCGAAGGTCCGACTGTGACTTCTCCCATTTCTACTGGAATATTAAATTGATTCAAAACTTTTTGAATAATATTCATTTTAAATTTAGAATCTCCAGCTGAAGATTTTCCTTGATCAGGATTTAAGAGGCTCAAATCTGGAGCTTTAAAGTCTTCTTCAAGAAAGACAGGTTTACTTTCTTCCAAAACACTTTGTCTACGCTCTTCATCAGATTTTTGTTTAGCTTTTTCTAATTCAGCGTTTTCATTTTCAAAATGAGGGGTAGAGAGTTGTGAGATTTCTTCAACTGCTTCCTCTTTTTCTGGTTCAAAGTTATTCATCATTTCTAAATGAAGATTGGAAACTTTATAAATCTCATTTTCTGGATTTTCTAATTCTTCCAAAACTTTTTTCTCTGCTTGCTTTTTAGCTAAAGCTTTCTTTAGCCATTTAAAAGATAAAATGTAGCTCAAGAAAGAAAATATTTTTTTGAAGAATTTTAAAATAATTTCGGAGACAGGTTTCAAAATGTCCCCCAAAGTCTTTTTCCTTTTGTCTACAGGGGAGTGAGTGTAGTCGAGAGCCAGAGAATTAGTTTTCTCAAAAGCCTGAGTCGTAGCTTCAGCTTCTTCAGATTTTCTTTTTTTATCTCTCAAACTGAAAGAAGGTTTGTCTTGATACAAAATCACGAAAGCAATTAAACCTAAAGCTAAAGATAAAATCGCTGGTAAATATTTTCCAAAATTATCTATTAAAAATATTGCGAGATAGTTGCCCACTACTCCAGAATTTGTAAATCCTAAAGAAGCGGTGAAAGTAGTTAAAGAAAAAAGAATAACCAAGAGAGCTAAAATAGAAATAAAGTCTGGAGTAGAATCTTCTTTATCAGTCCAAAAGTTATAGCCCACCCAAAAGAATCCAATAAAGAGTATATAAGCTACCCAGCCTAAAACTAATTTTAAAGCAGAGAAGACCGCTTCTCCCACTTGCCCTCCAGCATTAAAAGAAGAGAGCAAGGCCACAGCTCCAAGCAAAAAGAAAATTACTGACATCACCGTACTTTTTAATATGTTTTTTCTTCTATCTTCTTTAACATCTTTTACTTCTTTTAAAGCGCTCTCTTTTTTATCTTTTCTCTTATCTTTTTTCATAAATATAAATAATAAATAAACCTGAGGTTTTTCTCATTCAAATTATATCACGCACTTCTGTTTAATTTTTTTAAAGCAGATTTTTAGTTTATAAAAATATTTTTATTATTTTTATAAAGGACAACTCTGAAACAGATTTTTAAGGTATTTCATAAAGGACAACTTATAAAGGACATTAAAAATAAAGTAATGTCGTTTATAAACAAAAAGACAAAAGATGTAAAAGACAAAAGATTTTATTCCATAACAAAAAACAAGAGACAGAAAAAGACAAAGAAAATGTAAAGGACAGAACACATCTTTAAAATCTAAAAGACAAACCTATTAAAAAACTATAAAAGACACTAAAAACTCTTTCCGAAAATAAACTTGATATTTTCAGAAAAAAAGTATAGTATTTGAATAAAGAATTTATTGTGGGAGTTAATAAAAATAATTTATAAAAGACAAAAGAGTATATGAATACTTCAACCCCAAATTACAATTTGCTGATTGCTAAAAAGACAGAGAAAATTGTGACAGCTATTTATCTGATCTCCCAATTTCTAAAGGACACAGAATCTCTTAAACATGAATTAAGAAATGAAGCCAATCAGTTAATTAAATCTCTCAACTCGCTGGCTTATTTAGAACACAAAGATGTCTTTTCTATTTACAGCAAATCTTTAGACAGCGTCTCTTTACTTATTTCTTATTTAACTATCGCTAAAGAAAGTAATTTAATTTCTAAAATGAATATTGAAATTGTCATAGAAGCTTTAAGAGTTTTGGAAAATCTTTTAGCGAAAAAACAATTTACTTTAAAACCAGAAAATCTTTTTATAAATGAAGAAAATTATTTACTGACTCTTTTAGAAGATAAAGAAAATACTCCGGTGAACACCAACACTTCCTATGACGCTTTGACTGGTAGAAGTTTGGAAGAAAGTAGTTTTTCTTTTGTAGAGAAAATTGTGAAAAAAGAATCTGCTTTTGCTAAAGCTGGAGCAAGACAAGAAAATGATTTAGAAAGTATAAAGGACAAAATTTTTAAAGGACAAAACACAAACATAAAGGACAAAGCTATAGAGAAAGAAGTTGTAAAAGCAACAACTTCTCTAAAAGACACTCCTAAATCTACATCTACTAAAATCAATACTAAAAAAGCTATTCAAAATCAAGAAAGAAAAAACAATAGAAGAGAGCAAATTCTAGCCTTATTTACCAAAGGGACCGAAGTTTCTATAAAAGACATTTCTAAAAAAATAGTTGGTTGTTCAGTCAAAACTATACAAAGAGAATTGAATGATTTAGTTTCAGAAAGCAAAATTGAAAAGATTGGAGAAAAAAGATGGAGTAAATATGTACTCGTTAAATAATCAATTTCTTAACATTCTTAACTAAACCCTTGATTTTCTTAATTGATATTTTAATTCTCTTGTATTTGTGATATATTGTTACTTAGACGACCTGTCTCTGGTGAGGGCGTCCTCTGGTATTTGAGATACATTTATAAGTAATTATAGGTATCACAAAAAACTAGATTGATCGTTGGCAACAGAATATAGACGCAGATTAGAAAAATTATTAGTTATTTATTAGTTAATACTAACCCTAATAAGTGTTTAGATTCATTCGCATTTTTATTATCTTACGAAATGTAAAAATTAAAACAGCGATTAATCTTGTTAAATAGCCGAAGAAATATTTGCTTGTCGAAGCATAAAAAAGTATTTCCTTGACTATGATCTCTATAAGATCAAAAAGTTATAAATTTTTATAAAAAGTTATGAATATAAAAAAGACAGCAGTTATCACTGCTATCGCAGGTGTTGTTTTGGGCGCATCTTTTGCTGCAGCTCAAGTAACTACCACATCTTCATGCTACCAATTCAATACAAACTTGAGAGTTGGTAACACAGGAGCAGATGTAAAAGCGCTCCAACAAACTTTGAATGCTAATGGCTTCACAGTTGCAGCAGCAGGACATGCTGGATCTGCAGGTATGGAAACTTCATACTTCGGAAATGCAACAAAGAATGCCCTCATCAAATGGCAAGAAGCTAATGCTGCAGCAACACTTGCACCTTGGGGATTAACCTCAGGTACAGGATTCTTTGGTGCAACATCTAGAGCAGAAATGAATAAGTGTGCTCCTGGCACACCTACAACTCCTGGTACTGGAACAGTATCTGGAGCAGTATCAGTTTCTCTAGCTTCTGTTCAACCAAACACAGTTTTGGTACAAAAATCATCACATGCTAAACTTGCGGATTTCGTATTCTCAGGAACAGGTATCGTGACAGGTGTTAAATTACAAAGAACAGGTGTTTCAAATAACTCAGCCCTTACAAATGTTTACCTTTATGAAGGTAATGTAAGAATTTCTGACGCTGCATCTGTCTTAGCAGATGGAACAGTTAACTTTAACTACGGAACTGGTTTATTCTCAGTTACAGGTTCAAAAGTTATTTCAGTTTATGCTGACATTGCAGACAATACATCAGGACAATCAGTTGGAGTTTCTTTGATTGGTCATACAACCGCAGGAAATCCAGCAGCTGTTGTCGCTGGAGTAAATGGTCCTAATCTTCCAATTGCATCTGCAACATTAGTTGGAGTTACAATTGATTCAGCTCCTTCATCACAAGGAAATGTTGATGTTGGTAATACAAATGTAAATGTATGGTCAACTACAATCAACAATAACCGTGACGCATATTTAGAAGGTGCTAATCTTAAAATGATTGGTTCAGCTCCTACTACAGCTCTTTCAAATGTAAAACTTTACATTGATGGAGTACAAGTTGGAAACGCTGTATCAGTCGATACACAAGGAAGAATCGCTTTCGCAGGAACCACATTCTTAAGAGCTGGTGCTCACACTTTGAATGTACGTGCTGATATTGCTGATGGTGCAGGTAGAGATTTCTACGTTGTACTAGAACAAGGTTCAGATCTTCTCTTTAGAGATGCTCAACTTTCAGCATATGCGATGCCTACATACCTCGCAAACCAAGTATTTAACTTGCAAGCTCCTAAGGTAACAATTACTTCTTGTACAAGTGGTTGTGCTATTTTATCAGCTGATACATCATTCAGCGGACAAAAAGCAACAGCAGGCGCTTCAAATCAAACAATTGGTAAATACACTTTAACAGTATACGGTGAACCAGTTAAACTTGTTTCAGGAAATGTAGATGTACAAGGTGTTTCAACCACATCGTCTATCTCAAATATTTCTGTTTATGTAAATGGAACAGCTGTAACATCAGGACTTTCTGATACATTAGCATCAACAACAGGTGCTTTCTTATCAAATCTTGGTGGATTCGTTGTTAATCCAGGTTCTCCTGTAACAATTGAAGTTAAAGCAGACATTAGAGACACTAACGGAAATAATCTTCCAGCAGGTGACCTAACAGTATATTTGAAGAATGTTCAAGTACAAGGTACACAATCAAGAAATACACAAACAATTGCAGAAAGAATGTCTAACTCTGTAAACGTTGGTAGCTTGTTTGCATCATTTACAAATAATGCTGGCTTTACAGGTTCAAATTCTCCTTCAAATGCACAATCAGTAAAAATCGGTTCATACACAATGTCAACCGGAGCTACTGAAGGTGTAAGATTAACTCAAATTGATGTTACTCTTACCCCAGCACTAGGATTCGACATTAGCTCACTTTCAAATGTGAGATTAATGGAAAATGGAAACCAAGTTACATTTAAGGGAACAGTTGGAAGTGGTACTGGACCAATCACAACTTCATTCTCTCTATACCAAGACGTGTCAGCAAACTCATCAAAAACTTATGATATCGTTGCTGATTTAGCAAATGCTTCTGGAACTCTTGCAGTTACAGCAAAAGCAAACTATCAAGGTATGGTAGGTATGACTTCAACAACTTCTGTTCTTACAGCAGCTGTTACAACAACAGTTGCTCAACCAGGAGTTTCTGAAATATCATTAGTTGGTTCTCAATCTAAAGTTGCTCAATATGTAGTTGGTGGAACTTCACCTTTCGCTGTTGCATCATTTAATGTAAAAGCTACAGGAAGTAATTTCGACGCTAACACAGTTGAGGTAGTACTATCAAATCCTGCAATTGTTACAGCTGTAACAATTGATGGAGTCACAGCTACAAAGGGTGTAGGAGATAGATACACTGCTTCATTATCTAGAAGTATTTCAACTCTAGGAACAACAATTCCTGTTACTGTAACATTTGCTAAAGCTGATCAATACAATAACTTCAGCGCATCATCTACTACAGTAGGAATTAGCTATATTGCTGGTAACAATGGTGTTGCAACAGGTACACAATACACTGGAGCAGCGCTTGCTAGCTCAAATGCTATGACCCTCGTAGCTTCTATGCCTACAGCAGTCAAGGGAGCAGGTCAATACTTAGGAACAGGTTCAGCAACAGGAATCAAAGTTGGTACAATCAAAGTTGATGTATCAACAGCAGGAGATATTGTTCTCAATTCTCTTCCAGTTGCAGTAGGATTACCAAGTGGTACATTCTCAAATCTTGAACTAAGAATTAACAACGTTGCAGTTCCTAACGCAACAGCGTCAGGAACAGTCGTAACATTTACAGGAGGATATAGAATTACCGCAGGTAGTTCAGTAACCTTCGATGTTTACGGAGATGTTGCTAGCGTAATAACAGGTGGAAACACTTCAATTAACGCTGGTGCAGGTGCTGACTTTGACTGGAGCGACTTAATCGCAACAGGCCTTAAAGGTACTCTCTTAACAAACTACGGCAACTAATCTGCGTCTAATTCATTAGTCAAAGAAAAGTTGCAAACGAAAGTTTGTAGTGCGTAAATAATAAAAACACCCGAAAGGGTGTTTTTGTTTGTTTGTTTTGAAATGAAAGTTGTTTGCAAAAGAAATTTAAAAAATGCTTGACTTTTATTTCTGCTTAGTATATACTAGTTTACATGTTTGGGTTTACTCAGACATACAGAAGCACTGGCCCTCGGGTCGGTGTTTTTGTTTGTATAGATTTTTACACAAATTAACATTCTTTTTTAAATCAGGGAAAGCTAAAATTTTTTGTTATAATAAAAAGTAATGGGTATAGATAGTATAGATAAAAGTAATCTCTTTTTTAGAAAGGCTCTGCTAGTTTTTGCTATAGCTTTTTTTGCTTTTTCTTTTTTTCAAATTTTTGACACTTTCGCTCAAAGCACAGAAGTTGTACAGTGGCAAAATGAAATTTCTGCTAGAAATGCCGAGATTGCCAAACTTCAAGCCGAGATCGATTCTTATAATGGAAAGGTGGCCAACACTAAAGCGGAAGCCAAGACTTTGAGTGACGCTATTGCCAAACTAGAGGCTCAGAAAAAAGATCTTTTAAATCAAATTTCTTTGACTAATTTAAAAATCAAAAACACAGAAGGAAATATTTTTGAGACTTTAAATAAAATTTCTGAAGGAGAGGGGACTATTAATGAAAGTCGTCGAGCTATAGCTCAAACTTTAATTGAAATGAAAAGATCGGAAGACATGAATTCTTTTGTTTTAAATTTGGTAAAAATGGGTAAAAGTAATTTCACTGAGGTGGTGAATAATTCTTATAAATTGATTAGTCTTAGCGAGACTTTACAGACCAAGATTGATGAATTAAATGGAGTGATAGTAGATTTAAATGAAAATAAAAGTCAGTACGAAAAACAGAAAAGTGAATTAAATAATTTATCTAAAAATTTAAATAGCAGAGAAGATTTGGTGGCTCAAAGTCAAAAAGAGCAAAAAAATCTTTTGACTCAAACCAAAAATCAAGAAAAAGAATATCAAAAGATTATCGCTGATAGAAAGGCTAAAGTTCAAGCTTTGCAAGATGAGGTAAATTCTTTTGAAGCCAAAATTAAATATATTTTAGATAAATCTAAATTGCCTTCGGCGGGAGCTTTGGTTTGGCCTTTAGATAAAATTGTAGTCACTCAATATTTTGGAAATACAGAATTTGCAGCTTCGGGAGCTTACAACGGCAAAGGTCATAATGGAATAGATTTTGGAGTGGCGGTAGGTAATCCAGTTTATTCGGCAGCTGATGGGACGGTGATGGGGGTAGGAGATACTGATGTGGCTTGTAAAGGAGCTTCCTATGGAAAGTGGGTCTTGGTAAAGCACGATAATGGTTTGGCTACATTGTATGCTCATCTCTCATCTATCAGTGTCAGCCAAGGAGAAAAGGTTGGAGTGAAAGAGCAAGTTGGTTTATCTGGAAATACTGGATACTCTACTGGCCCCCATCTTCACTTTAGTGTTTTCGCGGCAGATGCGGTGAAGATTTTTGGTCCGACAGAATACAAAAGTAAAACTTGTGGCACATACATTGTCATGCCTTATGCACCAACGGAAGGGTATTTGAATCCATCAACTTATTTGCCGAAATAGTTTATGTGGAATATAATATAGAGACATTATTAATCTTTTTATCAATCTTTTTATTAGTCTTTAATTTTTAAATTTTATTTTATATGGAAAAAAATTTTGATGGTTTTAGAATAGGAGGTATACCAATGTTATTTTTAAATCTTTTATTTTTAGGATTATTATTTTTAATTTTATTAATGACAGGTTGGTTTTTGATATTTTTCTTCGGAACATTTTTAATGATTTTCTCTTGGAAAGGATTTACTTTGATAGAGCCAAATGAAGCTAGAGTTTTAACTTTTTTTGGAACATATGTAGGTACAATTAAGAGGACTGGATTTTTCTGGGTAAATCCTTTTTTGGCTAAAAAGAAATTAGTTTTAAGAGCTAGAAATTTAGATATTGAACCGATTAAAGTCAATGACAAATCTGGTAATCCGATTATGATTGGCTCAGTCGTAGTTTGGAAAGTGAATGATACTTATAAAGCTATCTTTGATATAGACAGTGCTTCCAATACTGTCATGGTCTCAGCTGGTAATCCTAAAGATGGCAGTATACCAAGTTTTGGAATTGATAGAATGAAAGCTTATGAGCATTTTGTGAGAGTGCAAGGCAATGCTGCAATTCGTAGAGTGGCTGGTATGTATCCTTATGATCAATCTGAAGAAAAAAATTTAGATAAAACTAGTTTAACTTTGAGATCAGACGGAGAAGAGGTAAATAAGATTTTAGAAAAAGAATTAAGTGAAAGACTTTCTATTGCTGGAATTGAAATTGTGGAAGCTAGAATAAATTATTTAGCTTATGCTCCAGAGATAGCTGCTGTCATGCTTCGTAGACAACAAGCTGATGCTATTATTGCTGCGAGAGAAAAGATTGTAGAAGGAGCGGTCTCTATGGTGAAAATGGCTTTAGAAAAAATTGAAGCTGATAAAATGGTTAAACTATCTGAGGATAGGAAAGCAGAAATCGTTGGAAATTTAATGGTGGTTTTGTGTAGCGACGAATCCGCCCAGCCAGTAGTCAATCTTTAAAAGCTTAAAAATCAAATAGCTTTTTCTAAAGTTAAAGAGTTTTAAAAATGATGCAAAATGCTTGCATTATTTTTTTTGTTGTGCTAATATATTTGAACTAAGTTATGTGTAATAAAAACAAAGAAAATTAAGCAGCTCCTAAGACGTGTTTTTAGTAGCCGCTTAAAAGCGGTTTTTATTTGCAAAAATTTAGCATGTATATTGTCAACAGAATCCTGTAGCATCATCAATTTAATATCTCAATATTGTTGGGGTCTTTTCAGATGATGTATATAGATGTTAGAAAAGGTAAAAAAACTGTAAACGTAAATCCTATTTTTTGGAAAGAAAATAGGTCAGATATTTTATAGCAGCGGTGTTGTAAAATATTATGGTAAATATATTTCCTAATAGGAAATTAAGAGCATAAGGTGGATGCCTTGGTTCAAGGAAGCGATGAAAGACGTGATCAGGCTGCGAAAAGTTTCGGGGAGGTGCCTAATAACCTTCGATCCGGAAATCTCTGAATGAGGAAACTCTCCCGAAGTAATGTTCGGGAATCTAGGGAGCATATCTTTAGAAGCAAACCTGGGGAAGTAAAACATTTCAGTACCCAGAGGAAAAGAAAACAATGTTTATTCCGCAAGTAGCGGCGAGCGAAAACGGAGGAGCCCAAACCATGTGTAGTAATACAGATGGGGTTGTAGCCCAAGAATGTAGAATTATCTAGAACAGTTACAAAAGTTAATTATAGGTTAAGCTATTGGAAAGTAGCACCATAGAAGGTGATAGTCCCGTAACCGAAATCTTTAACTCTGTTTTATTCTTGGTGCTGAGTAGTTCGAGACACGAATAGCTCGGATGAATCTGCCGGCACTAACCGGTAAGGCTAAATATTTCTTGAAACCGATAGTGAACTAGTACCGTGAGGGAAAGGTGAAAAGAACCCTGGAAAGGGAGTGAAATAGAACTGAAACCTTATGTTTACAAAGAGTGGAAGAGGACTTGTTCCTCGACCGCGTGCCTATTGAAGAATGAGCCAACGAGTCTTATTATCCAGCCGGCTAAGCAGCATAAAGTTGTGGAGCCATAAGCGAAAGCGAGTGTGAATAGCGCGAAATAATGGTTGAATGATAAGGACCCGAAGCCGGATGAGCTACCCATGAGCAGGGTGAAGCTTGTCGAAAGACAAGTGGAAGCCCGAACCAGTAAGTCGTGCGACTCTTTTGGATGACTTGTGGGTTGGAGTGAAAAGCTAATCGAATTCGGTAATAGCTGGTTCTCGTCGAAATATTTTTTGGAATAGCGTCAGGTGGTCCCTTTGGGGGTAGAGCACTGGAAGGTCTTGATTAGTGGAAACACGACAATACCTATCAAACTCCGAATACCAAAGATTAATAGCCTGGCAGTCAGACTCCGGGGGCGAAGCTCCGGCGGTCTAAAGGGAAACAGCCCAGATCTAAAATTAAGGTCCCTAAGTATATGCTAAGTGTAAGCGAGGATGTGAAGTTTCATTGACAATGAGGATGTTGGCTTAGAAGCAGCCACCATTGAAAGAAAGCGTAACAGCTCACCCATCGAGAGACTCTGCGCCACAGATGATCGGGACTCAAGCATATCACCGAAGTTTAGGGATTGTATAGCAATATACAATCGGTAGACGAGTGTTCCACTCTGCGTTGAAGCGAAAGGGGTGACCCATCGTGGAGCGTGTGGAAGTAAGAATGTTGGCACAAGTAACCGCAATGGAGGTGAGATCCCTCCACGCCGAAAGAATAAGGTTTCCTTCGCAATGATTGTCAGCGAAGGGTTAGTCGGGCCTAAGGGGATGGCAATGCGCCGAACCCGATGGACATAAGATTAATATTTCTTAACTTGGTATAAATGTGATGGAATGACGCATTGTTGTACTCTATGCCTCTTATCAGATTGAGGTCTTTATAATGATTAGCGAGGGCATGTAAATCAGCTCTCGAATACTGAGAGTTATGAAGCGAAGCTTGTAGCAATACTGGTGAAGATAGAGGAGCACGGTGCCGAGAAAAGTTTCTACATCTGCTGAATAGCAGATATTGTGTAGTGATTAATGGGTCTAGTCATCTATGATCTATTAACCACTATCAACAATACTTTAAGTTTATATCAAACCGTACCGCAAACCGACACAGGTATTCAGGTCGAGTAGACCAAGGCGAACGAGTGATTTCTCCCTAAGGAACTAGGCAAAAAAGCAGCCGTAAGTTAGCAATAAGGCTTGCCTGTAGCAATACAGGCCGCAGTGAAAGTTTCTCTGGCAACTGTTTATCTAAAACACAGCTCCATGCGAACTCGTAAGAGTATGTATATGGGGTGACACCTGACCAATGCGGGAAGGTCAAATATCGGTGGTCACATGGTGAGTTTGAAATTTATTTTGAGCTCACCATGTGGCTGACTGATATAAGCCCCCGTCAATGTCGGCGATAACTATAATCGTCCTAAGGTAGCGAAGTTCCTTGTCTGGTAAGTTCAGACGTGCACGAATGGTGTAATGACTGGGGAACTGTCTCAGGGAGTAGCTCGGTGAAAATACAGTGGCGGTAAAGATGCCGCCTACCTGCAGATAGACGAAAAGACCCCGTGAGCTTTACTCTAGCTTGGTATTGTGTTTATTAATTTATTGCGTAGAATAGTGGTGAGACTTTGAAGTATAGATTTCGGTTTATATGGAGTCGACAGTGAAATAGCCATCTGTATCTTGGTAAACACTAACCTAAACGGAAAAAACGTTTAGAGACAGTATCTGGTGGGGAGTTTTACTGGGGTGGTACCCTCCTAAAAGGTAACGGAGGGGTTTATTAAGGTCAGTTAGGCGCGAATGGAAACCGTGCCGATAGTGTAATGGCATAAACTGGCTTGACTGTGAGACGGGCATGTCGAGCAGATACGAAAGTAG
>DHTA01000005.1:99158-99312 GCA_002408565.1 Patescibacteria group bacterium UBA5272
ATGTCGAGCAGATACGAAAGTAGAACATAGTGAACCGACGGTACGCATTAGATGCGGCCGAAGATTAACGGATAGAAGCTACCACGGGGATAACAGGCTAGTTCCACCTAAGCGTCCATAGCGACGGTGGAGTTCGGCACCTCGATGTCGGCTC
>DHTA01000005.1:99515-265807 GCA_002408565.1 Patescibacteria group bacterium UBA5272
GGTATGGCTGTTCGCCATTTAAAAAGATACGCGAGCTGGGTTCAAACCGTCGTGAGACAGGTTGGTCTCCTATCTACTGCAGGCGCTTGAATATTGAGAAGATTTGTCTCTAGTACGAGAGGACCGAGATGAACTGACCTCTGGTGTGTGGGCTCTGACGCTAGTTGGACCGCCCAGTAGCCAAGTCGGGAATGGATAAGTTCTGAAAGCATCTAAGAACGAAGCCAACTTCAAGATTAGTATTCTATGAGGGTCGTAAGAGATGATTACGTTGATAGGATCTAAGTGTAAGTGCAGTAATGTACTCAGCTGAGGATTACTAATAACCCGATTCCTATTAGGAAATATATTTATCATTTTACAGTGCTTGACTTCTGAATTCTAGGAATTATTTTTGAATTGATTTTTAATTAATTTTCTTTTAATTTCTAGAATTCAGGGGTTAAAATACCTTTCTCACTCTACGTCGGTGTATTTATTGCCTAGTCATTTAAATTTAAAATGATCAAAATAAAGACTAGCAACCTTTATTTCCCACTTTTTAATTTTAATTGGCGATTTGACGACAAGAAATACCCGACGATCGAATAACAGGATTCCAAACTCAAATCAAAAGATTTGAGTATTCTGTTCTCCCGATTCAGATGGAGGGTAACACACCATCCCATTTCGAACTGGATCGTGAAGACTTCACTCAGCGATGGTAGCTTTCGAGCAAGAGTAGCTTTTCGGGAGAACAGAGTACTTAAATTTGAAGCAATTTATTTTTTTGTGCTCTACTCAAAAACACCCTGATTTATCAAGGTGTTTTTGATTCTCGGAAAGGAACTAATTAAATTCATTCACATATATTAATTTTTTAAAAAAATAGTTATGAAAAAAAAGATGAAAAAGTTTCTTGGAACAGTACATTTAATGATTAACAGACAGGCTAAGGTCAAACAGTTTAATCTTTGGGATATTCTCCAATAAAGACTTTCCGGGCACAAGCACTCTTTTCGAGAGTGCTTTTTTTATTTGTAAAATTTTATTTTTATGATATATTATAGAGGTAAACCAAAGAAAGAGGCGAATCATTATGAAGATTCTCAAAACAAAAGCCTCTGGAGGTCGAACTTAAAAAGCATTTTGCTTTAGCGTTTACCTTAAATCTCAAACTTTGGTCTGAGATTTTTGTTTATTAAAATATCAAAATAACAAATAAAAATTATTTTTTTGAATCGAACCCAGCTAAAGTAAAAGATTCTCAAAAACAATTTTTATTTTAAATATATATGGCATTAAGTAAAGATAAAAAATCTGAATTAATTGACAAATATTCTGACATTTTAGACAAAGCTAAAACTTTAGTTTATGTAAAATTTAAAGGATTAAATGTCAAAGATACAGAGGCTTTAAGAAAAAAGCTTTATGCAGAAAATATTTCTTATAGTGTAGTAAAGAAAACTCTTTGGGATAGAGCTTTAACTTCTAAAAAAATAGAAGGCGAAAAGCCTGAAGTTTCAGAAGAAGTGGCAGTGATTGCTGGAGAAGATCTTTTGGCTCCTGCTAGATTGGCTCACGATTTCTCAAAAGAACACAAAGAAAGTTTTTCTATTATTGGAGGAATTTTTGATGGAATCTTTAAAGATCAGCAATCCATGATGGAAATCGCTACTATTCCTTCAAGAGAAGTTCTTATTTCACAAATTGCTTTCTTGTTCAAATCTCCAATGCAAAGATTGGCGATTGGTATCAATGAAGTGGCAAAGAAAAAATAATGAGTTATTACAAGTTTCGCAAAATATATTTTTTAGCTTGAACCCTGCAAGCGAAAAGTCTAAAAAACAATTTTGCCTCACTTTTTAAATTTAAAAAATTAATAAATTAAAATTATGGAAAAATATAAAGATTTGTTAGATAAAATTGACGGAATGTCAGTTCTAGAATTAAATGAATTAGTAAAAGCGATTGAAGAAAGATTTGGTGTCTCTGCCGCTGCAGTTGCCGCAGCTCCTACAGGAGCCGCAGCTGGTGTTGACGCTGAAGAAAAATCTTCTTACACCGTATTTCTTGAAAATGCTGGAGAAGGAAAAATTGCTGTCATGAAAGTAGTCAAAGAAGCTTTAGGACTTGGTCTTAAAGAAGCTAAAGATTTAGTTGACGGAGCTCCTGTAGAAGTCAAAAAAGATGTGAAAAAAGAGGAAGCTGAAGAGCTTAAAAAAGCTCTTGAAGAAGCTGGGGCTACAGTTTCTCTCAAGTAATTCGTTTCTAGCTATAAAAAAACACCCAAAATACAGGGTGTTTTTTATTTTTCAAAAATTCCCGAAGCCTTTTTTAAGTTTGATTTTAAAAGTAGATAATGCTAATATTTTAAGTATAAGAAACAAGCATATGGACTCATTAGTAAAAATTTTTCAAGCCGCTAACGGAGAAGTTAGGCTCAAAGTTTTAAGATTTTTTTTAGCTAACGATAAAGATTTTTTTAGTATTGATGATGTAGAATTTAATACCAAAACTCGTCGCGATCCTCTCAAAAAAGATTTATTGTTTTTAGCTGGAGCAGGATTTTTAGAAAGAAAATTAGAAAAAAATAGCAGTGTTTATCGTTTAAATGCAAATTTTGAATATAGAGAAGCTTTGCATAATTTAGTTTTCGATTTAAAAAATCTAGATAAAAAAATAATTTTAGACAAATTCAAAAAAGTAGGACGAATCAAACTCTTTTCTTTCACTGGGGTTTTTATTGATGACATTGATTTAGAGGTAGATGTTTTAGTGGTGGTAGATATTTTGAAAACTAAAGAAGTCAATAAAGTTTTGGCTGATTTAGACGCTACTTTTGCTTCCAAATTGAGAGTTTTGATAATGGATGTAGAAGAATTTGATTATCGTAAAAAAATGTTTGATAGATTTTTGCATTTAGTTTTAGATAGCAATAGAATCACTTTAGTAGATAAACTTTCCGAAAGAGTCAGTTAAGGCAACTCTTTCTCAAAATTCGAAAACAATTCTTTTTACTTTATTTGTCACTTTGTGGATAAAATCTTATCTCGAGTTTTTATAATGATATAATTTAAGAGTTAAAGTAAATTTATAAATTAATTTTAAATCTTAAAATTTTAAAACTATGTTACAAGAATATGTAGATATTTTGGGACAAGAACTTTTAGTTGTTTCAGCTAAAGTTGTAGCTTTTCTTCCCAATTTTCTTATTGGTGTTCTTATTTTATTAATCGGTTGGTTGTTTGGAGTGATTTTGGGTAGGGCTACTATTCAGATTTTCAACATTTTGGGCCTAGAAAAGTTTTTTGCTAAAGCTGGCCTAGAGCGCCTTTCTCGAAAATCTGGCCACAGATTATCAGTTGGAGTAATTGCTGGAGCTATAGTGCGTTGGACAGTTATAATTGCTTTTGCTTTAGCTGCAGCCAATGTCTTTGGTCTTTATTATGTTTCTTCCTTCTTGGTTGGAATACTAAACTATCTTCCTTCAGTCTTTATCGCAGGCTTTATACTTATTGTGGGTAATATTCTTGCCAACTTTGTGGAAAAGCTTATTGACGGTTCTGTGCGAGCAGCAGGTCTCAGAGTTTCTATTGCGGGAACAATTGCTAAATATGCGATTATGGTGACTGCAGTTTTAGCTGCTTTGAATCAGTTAGATATTGTTACCACTTTCACCAATACAGTATTTATTGGCTTTATTGGAGCTGTCTCCTTAGCTATAGGATTAGCTTTTGGCCTCGGTGGAAAGGAAGCTGCAGCCAGAGCTATTGAAAGAATAGAAAAAGATTTTACTAAAAAATAATAAAATTATTTTATTCGATTTAAAATTAATTTTAAATAAATTGTAAATTGAAAGCAGGAATAAAAGTAAGAATAAAAGGCGTAAAAATACGCTTTTTATTTTTTATAAAATTTTTTAAATTTGTGATAGAATTAATTTATTATGTTTGGTAGTTGGCGAAGCAGAAGAAAAAAACTCTTTATTTTTACAGGCCTTTTTTTGTTAGTGGTTTTTCTTAGTTTTAAGCTTTATCCTTATATTTTCCCAGAGCCCAATTGTTTTGATCAAGAGCAAAATGGAGATGAAGAAGATATTGATTGTGGAGGAAGTTGTGCTGCTATTTGTCACGACAATATTCTTCCTTTAGAAATACGATTTAGTAGATTTATAGAGACTGAAGAAAATCTTTTTGACTTAATGGCTCTAGTTCAAAATCCTAACTCTGACAAAAATCTAGAAGGCAGTATTTTAGATTATACTTTTTCTATTTATGATAAAGCGGGAGCTTTGGTGCACAAAATACCAGCTACTACTCTTATGCCAATTGGGCAAACTTTTCCAATCATTATGCAAAATGTCCCTGTCAATTTTGAAGGCTCAGGCAATGCCGTTTCGCGTATTTCTCTTGATATAGAAAATTTCAATAGACCTTGGGTGAGAGTGGATGAAGTTTTTAAAAACAATTTTTTCTTTGTGGAAGATTATATTTTTGAAAGAGAAAAAAATAACATTTCTCAATTAAATGTTTCTTTGAAAAATATTACTAGAGCTACTTTTAAAGATGTGCCAGTTAGAGTGCTTTTGAGTGACGAAAGAGGAAATGTCATCGCTGTCAATGAGACACTGATTAAAGATATTGCCCCGGAAGCTACAGCCGAGCTTAGTTTTACTTGGAGAATACCTTTGGAAATAGAAAATCCAGAAGTGACTATTTATCCGATTGTCACTCCCGATACCTATATCAGATAGCTTTACACTTTCCATGAATGTCTTTAAAAAAACTTCCAAATTTGATTGCTTTTTAGAAAAACTCAAAGGAGTGGATTGGGTGATTTTTACTTGCATAGCCATTTTAATGAGTTTTGGGCTTTTGTCTATGACCAGCTCCGAATTATTTGGAACAGTTTTTTGGAGACAGTTTTTTTTGGTGGCCATAGCTTTGACTGTTTATATAGTCTCTTCTTTTTTTGACTATAGAAACTTGAAAAATTCTTATATACTTCTGGCTATTTATGGGTTTATGATTTTTCTTTTACTACTCATTTTCGCTTTCGGATATGTTTCCAAGGGAGGCAATAGGTGGTTTAATCTAGGAGAGTTTTTTATTGGCCCTTCGGAACCAATGAAAGTAGTGCTGATTTTAATTTTAGCCAAATATTTTTCCAAAAGACATTTAGCTATTGCCAATATCAAAAATATTTTTTACTCTTTGATTTATCTGATACCTCCAGTACTTTTGATTGTGCTTCAGCCAGACTTGAGTACCGCTTTAGTTTTATGTGCGATTTGGTTTGGTATGCTTTTAGTTTCTGGACTTTCCAAAAAGCATATTCTTTGGTTTTTTGGCATCGCTATAGTTTTAGGACTTTTGACTTGGAACTTTTTCCTTTTGCCTTATCAAAAAGATAGAATTATAAACTTCATCAATCCTACTCAAGATTTACAAGGTGGTGGTTGGAACGCTTATCAATCTATTGTGGCTGTTGGTTCAGGTGGAGCTTTTGGCAAAGGTATCGGCTATGGCACTCAATCTCGCTTAGGCTTCCTTCCAGAACATGAGACAGACTTTATCTTTGCTTCTTTTACTGAAGAGTGGGGATTTGTTGGAGCTATGATAGTTTTCACTTTATTTAGCATTATCATTTATAGATTAGTCAAAAAAAGTCAAAAAGGTAATTCCAATTTTGAAACTTTATTTATGCTCGGAGTCTGTATTTGGCTAGTCACTCAGACCACTTTTAATATTGGTATGAATATTGGCATTTTGCCTGTCACCGGCATTCCTCTTCCTCTTATGAGTAAAGGGGGATCTCATCTTTTAGCTGAAGCTCTAGCTTTAGGTATGTGTGTCGGTATGAGTAGATATGGTCGTCCTGCTCATCCAGATAAGTTTAAAGATGAATTTTTGGGGCTAGAATAGTCAAGGAAAAGCTCTCCTAAGTGTGATAGAATGGATTAATATTTATGATGGAAGCTATTAGAAAATACAAAGACAAATCTCATATTTTTGTTAAAAGTAAATTTGAGAAAGAAGATGGTGCAGGCTGGCTTTTGCTTCAGCAATTGATTATTGCTCCGATGTCTCTCATCACCACTGTTCTTTTGGCCAGGATTTTATCTATTGAGGATTATGGATTTTATAAATATATTTTATCTGTCTATGGCATAGTCGCCATCTTTGGCTTTGTCGGCTTCTACAATATCGCCGCCTTAAATATACAAAGAGGGGAAGATGCTTTTTTTAATATTGGTTTTAAATATAGAAAGCTTCTTCGATGGATACCGGGGATTCTTTCACTCCTTATTGCTAGCTACTATTTTATTCGAGGTAATGATTTTCTTGGCACTCTCTTTTTAATTACTATCTTCGCTCATCTTTTTTCTGATCTTTATGATTTTTATACAGTCGGTACTTCTGGCAGGGGAAATTATAAACTAAATGCTTATTTGGCTGTGATTGGCTATTTTGTCACCTATGTTCCTCCCATTATCACCGCTTATTTCACTGAAAATCTTTATCTAGTCTTTGCTACTCTTTTTCTTTGTCAATTTATTTTTAGATTTCTGGCTTTTAAATATGTCAAAAAGAAATTACATTTTGATAAAGATTTAGAAGCTTCTTCTAAAGAGAGTTTAGGGGATTATAAAAAAGAATCTCTGCATCTTTCTTTAAATGGAGCCCTTGGAAATTTACAAGTTCACGGTAGTGGAGCTATAGTTTTCAATAGACTTGGAGCAGAAGCTAACGCTATTTATTCTTTAGCTATCACTTTTGCAGATTTTATTTATGGCATAATCGGCGCTCCTTTAGGTAAAGCTCTTTTGATCCTCTCTCGTATGACTAGAGATAAAGTTCACGATGGAGAAAAGAGGACTCTCGTCAAACATCTTTCTAAAAAATATTTTTGGTTAGCTTTTTTGGCTATGCTAGCCACCATGCTCGCTTTACCTTTTGTCTATAAAATATTGTTTGCTAAATATTTCTTTTCTTATCAATTTGCGGTAGTTTATTCTCTCTCTATACTCGCTATTGCTTTTCATCCAGCCTATCAGTATTTTTATGAAGCTAGAAAGATTAAGTTATTGAATACAATTCAGATCGCGACTTTGGTTTTAGGGTTAGCTTCCCTCTTTTTTTCTGCTATGTATTTCGGCCTTTGGGGTGCTATTATAGTAGCTATAATTATGAGATTTGCAAATAATATTGTTTCTAGTATTTTTGTTTTAAAAGAAAAGAGAGGAAGTATAAAAATTTAAAAAATATCTTTCTTTAAATTTAATAGAGTGCTATAATTTTTAATTATGAGATACGAAGACAAAAAAGAGAATTATTATAGTGGTGGAAGACCTACATTGGTCAAATATGTTCCAGAAAACACTAAGAGTTTGTTGGATATTGGTTGTGGTAGAGGCGGTTCTCTTTTTTTAGTAAAACAAAAAAATAAAGATATTGAAACCTGGGGCGTTGAGTTAATGGAATTACAAGCAAAAGAGGCAATTAAAATAGCAGACAAGGTTTTAATAGGAAGTATAGAAGAAAATATTAAATATTTACCAGATAATTATTTTGATGTTATAACAATGTTTGATGTCCTAGAACATCTATCTTATCCAGAGGATATCTTGAGGTCTTTAAAGAAAAAACTTAAAGATTCTGGCATGATAATATCCTCAATACCGAATGTAAGATATTGCACCAATTTAAGAGATTTATTTTTGTTTAAAGATTGGAAATATGTTGAAGCGGGGATATTAGATTACACACACTTAAGGTTTTTTACAAAAAAAAGTATTTTGAGACTTTATAAAAATTCTGGATATAAGGTTTACCTTCATAAAGGTATAAATGCTGTAAAACTTTGGAAGTTTTTTTTAATAAATATTTTATCTCTTGGCATACTCAACGATAGTAAATATTTACAATTTTTAACAATAGCTAAAAAAGAATGAAGGTATCAGTATTGACAGTTACATATGGCGATAGGTTTAAATATTTAAAACAGGTTATAGATACTTGCCTTAAGGAATCTGGTATTTATGAATTTATAGTAATAGATAACGCTAGTTTAAATAAGGAAAAAATAGAAGAAGAGCTTCTAAAATATCCAGACAAAAAGATAAAATATATTAGACTGGAAAAGAATACTGGCTCAGCTGGTGGATATTCAAAAGGTATTGAATATTTTTATAAGTCTGAAGCAAATTTTTTAATTATGTTTGATGATGATAATAAACCCGAAGATAATTTTTTGGAAAAATATAAAGAAGAATATCAGAACATTAGTAAACAAAAAGGGAAAATTACTTTGACTGGTTATAGAAAGAATCTTTTGGCAAGCGAGAATGAGTTAAGAGAGTATAAAGAGTTTAGTCGAAATTCATTTTTTGGGTTTGATATTTTTGATAAGAATATATTAAAGAAAATATATAAGAATTTTATAAATAAAAATTATAAAGAGAAAAAAGTTTGGTTAGATTTTTATCAGACTAATTATTTTGCTTACGGATCTACCATGGTTTCTAAAGAGATGGTGGAAAAAATAGGGTTTCCTAATAAAAATTTCTTTATATATTCTGACGACTTAGATTTCAGTATGAGAGCAAAAAAGATAGGTTATAGTTTCTATATTTCACCTTATTTAATTATAGAAGATTTACATTTAACTTACAATGACCATTATCCTCATTTCTTCTTTGCGAATAATACCAAAAATTATCAAATATTCTTATCCATTAGAAATTCTATAATAGCTACAAAGATGAATAATTCTCATAATAGATTTTTATTTATATTAAATATTATTTTCTATTTTTTTGGGATATTGGTTTTAGTCTCCTTAAGAAGGAAGTTTTTATTCAAAAAGACAGACCTAGAAAGGTTTAATCTCATTTTAAGGGCTATAAAAAGTGGATTTGAAATGGATTTTACTATTCCTGATTTTATTGGTTTGCCGAAATAGTTGTCTTCTTTATAAAATAATTAAAATAAATTTAAATGAAACAAAACATTAAGACAACAGGCACTTTGTTTGTCTTAAAAGTAGATATAAAAATATTTTTAAAGTTATTTTCTCTTTCCAAAGTAATTTTGTATTTCCTTTGTACTTATCTTTTAAAATATCAGTAAGACCTTGGGGTAGGTATCCGTTAGAATCTTTAGTATTTATATCTTTATAAATTACAGTCGCAGGAAGTTTTATAAAATAAAACCACTCCTCTCCATTTTTAATCTTTGTAGAAAATCTAGATGAGATAGCTAATTTTCTAGAGATTGTGTGTGTGGCATCACCTTTTATATTTTTAAAAAGTAAAATATCCCAAAAATAATTATATTTTTTTTTAATTTTTCTTACTTTAGTTTGAGAAATTTCTTCTATACAAAAATTAGTAACTAACCAGGCTATAGGTATTTTCTTATTTTTTGAAAAGGTAAGAATATCGTTTACTTTCCTTAGGGAGTCTTTTGCTAAAAAATCATCATCATCTAAAAATACTACATAATCACTCGTTTTAGAAATACTTTCCAAAGCAAAATTTCTTGAAAAATTCACACCCGTATTTTTTTCATTTTTAAAATATCTGATTCTATTATCTTTGATACCCTCTCCATTTTCAAATTCGCTGTAATCAAAATCAGGAGAATCGTTAACTATAATCATTTCAAAATCTAAATAATTTTGATCTAAAACACTTTGAACAGCTCTAATAAGTTCTTTAGGTCTTTTATATGTGGGTGTAATTATAGAGAATTTCATGTCCAAATTTTTATTCCATTTTTAATTTTTTTTTAATAACTTTTTTGATTCCTAAAAACTCTGTAATCTTTTTAAGAATTTTATGAAGACCTATTTTTTTTATAAATTTATTTAAAGGATGTCCCCAAGAATAATTCCACATATGAACGCCATAAGCCTCCTCAGGAGCATTTGTTTTTAAAATATTATCTTTATAGCTAACACGAAAATTTTTAATCTCATATTGATCAAATGCATAAAAATATTTTTTTGGGTGGATTTTTATAAAAGCATTATCTCCAGATTGATTTCTGTAATTATGATAATTTTCTGTCATTACAGCTGGTCCAGTTTTTAAAATTCTATAATTTTCGTCATTATATTTTTCGTAATAATCCAAACAAAATTTAATAAAAGGATTATCTTTTTCTGCTCCAACAGCTCCACAACTTAAATTTTCGTCATCTTCATAAGCGGTAAAACAAGAGTCGTTTAAAAGATTGTCTAAAGACTTAAGCATAAACATATCAGAATCTAAATAAACCCCTCCGTGATTATATAAAATATATAATCTTAAATAGTCTACGATAAAACCCCATTTTTTTGCGTCGCTTATATATTTTGTATAAGGATGAGAATTTATATCAAAATTACTTTCATTCCACTCTTTTATCTCATAATCAGGCATTACTTTTTTCCAGCTTTCAATACATTTTAAAACCAGGTCTGGTTTTGGATTTCCGCCAAACCAACAATAATGTAAAACCTTAGGAATTTTTGTTTCAGTCATATTTCTATTATACCCCGCTTCGACTCAATAAATTTCTCACAGTTTTTACCATCAAAGATAAATCCATTAAGAAAGATCTATGCTTTAAATAGAAAATATCATAACAAAGTTTGTCTCTGGTGGCATCGGTCGCAATGCCAAACTTTGGAACAGATTTTTGTTCTTGATAAATCTGGGCGTAGCCGGAAAGGCCAGGGGTGACAGTGTGGCGAATTCCATAAAAAGGAATTTGTTTCGCATATTCTTCTACAAGAGTAGGGACTTCTGGACGAGGTCCAATGAGAGACAAGTCTCCCGAGATAATATTTATAAGTTGAGGAAGTTCATCTAGTCTAGTTTTTCTTAAAAAGCTTCCAAACTTTGTAATTCTTTTTGCTTCATTTTTACTGCTAGAATCTATGTCTTTATTTTTAAGATCGGTCATACTTCTAAATTTATAGACTTTAAAAGGAAGTCCATCTTTACCTATTCTTTCAGAAATATAAAAGAGGCTTCCACCGTCTTGTGCTTTTAAAACAAGAAAGATAATCGGGTAAATAGCTAGAGAAATCAAAAAGATAGGAATAGACAAATATAAGTCTAAGAGCCTTTTTGCATTTTCGTAAAATTTATTTTTCTTTCCGTAAAGATTATTAAAGAACCAGCTAGCATCAATATTATCTAGCGGGACTTTTTGAAGCACTTCTTCATAGAGATCGGCAAAATTTACCACCTCTACTTTTCCGAGTAGGAATTCATAAAAGAAAGAAATGTTGTTTTTAATTTTTGGATGATGCATGTTTATGGCGAGCATGCTTATCTCCTCTTCGGCAACTTTCTTTTTTATGGAATCCAGACTTTCTATTTCGCTAAGAGATAAAGAGTTTACTTTTTGTATATTTAAAATTTTGTTTTGAGCAATTTCATCTTTTAAGTCTTCTAATTCTTTTCCTTCCGCTACCAAGAGGATTCGGGTATTTCCACTTCCTTTAAAAATCTTACGGACGCTTTTTCGCCAAAAGAAAATGAAAAGACTAGAGATCAAAATGTAAATTATCAAAATAGTTTTGGGAGCGATGGAGAAAAGAGGAATGGTGTAGAAAATAATTGCTCCTAAAATAGAAGAGAGTATTTGGCTCGCGAGAATTCTCTTGTCTAGCTCGGTGTAGATTTTGATAGTCATCTTGTCATAGAGTCCATACATATAAAAGACCAGCATATTTAAAAAGATGATGATGAGAAAGGGATAAAACACTCCTAGAAATCTCTCCCAAGACACAAAGCCTATATTTTCAATAGCGAAAGAATATCGGAGAGAGATGGAAAGATATAAAGCCGTGGAGAGAATTATGAAATCAGTAAATGCGATAAATACCCTTTTTGTGATTTTGGTTGAAATCATATATAATTTTATTATAGAGATATTATACAATTTAAACTAAAAAATAAAAGCTTTAAAGTCTATGAAAATCTTATACGTAATTACCAAAAGCAATTGGGGCGGAGCGCAAAAATATGTGTTTGATTTAGCTCTCGCTATGAAAAATTTTGGCTATGATGTGGCAGTGGCTTTTGGAGGCTCTGGCAAGCTTGCGGAGAAGCTAAAAGAAAAGGAAATTCGTACTATTGAGATCCCTAATTTAGAGAGAGATGTAAACTTTCTGAAAGAGCTATCGGTTTTAAGATATTTAGGAAAAGTTTTTAGAGATGAAAAGCCGAATGTGGTGCATTTGAATAGTTCCAAGATTGGAGTCTTGGGAGCTATCTTAGCCAGAATGACTAATATTAAAAAAATAATTTTTACTGCACACGGATTTGCTTTCAGGGAAGATAGATCTAAAGTAGAAGTCACTTTAATCAAATTTTTATCTTGGCTAACAATTTTATTTTCCCATAAGACAATTTGTGTTTCAGAAAGGGATTTGAGAGACGTTGAAGATTGGCTTTGGATAAAAAATAGATTGACGGTTATTCAAAATGGAATTGAAATTAGGGAAATATCTAAGCCAGAGAGACCGAAAGAAGATTTAATAAAGATTGTTTCTATAGGCGAGCTTCATAAGAATAAAGGATTTAAATATGCTCTAAAAACTATAAATATTTTGAAAGAGAAAGTGTCAAATTTTAAATACACGATTTTCTCTTTTGGGGGAGAAGAGGAAAATAAATTGAGAAAGAAAATCGTAAAACTAAATTTACAGAATTTTGTAGAGCTGATCATAACCAAAGAAAAGTCTGACGACGAACTCAAAAATTTTGATATTTACTTTCTACCTTCTATTAAAGAAGGATTGCCATATGTCCTCTTGGAAGCTTCTCTAAATTATTTACCTATAGTCGCTAGCGAGACAGGTGGAGCCGGGGAAGTTGTAGAAAATAATAGAAGTGGATTTTTGGTTAAAACAAAAGACAAAGAAGGTTTTGCAGTGGCTCTGGAAAAATTAATTAGAGATAAGGAGCTGCGAGAAAGTTTTGGAAAAGAGGCAAGAGAAATCGTAGAGAGTAAATTCAATATCGAGACCATGATCGCCAAAACTTTGAGTCTTTACAGTTGATTTCGTGTCTTGGTTTGGATCCCTATCTTATTTGTATTTTTTTAAAAAATATGATATATTATTTTCAGTTAAGTTTTGAGTTCTAATCAAGAGAAACAGCTAAATTTAAATCAAACTTTTTCAACTGTTTTTTCATTTTTCGCTCAATTTTCTATCGAGCCATTTTTTACCCTCTGTCCGTTCTGCGGATGGAGGGTTTTTCTTTTATTATTTTCATGCTAAAATCTAAAGACTGGGTCTATAGTTCAGTGGTAGAATAGCGGTCTCCAAAACCGTTGACCGAGGTTCGAATCCTCGTGGACCCGCATCAAAGATCGTATTTTAAAACTATGTTACAATAGTTTCTATTATGACGACTGCCTATTGCTCACAATATAGAGACATTGAAGACAAAATCTGGAAAGATAGAGCTTGTTCTCTTTGTGCTCTTTGGATGGCTTTAAAATCTTTAAAAAGTGATTTTAATTTGTCTCCCAATGAATTATTGAAAAAAGGACTTTATATAAACGCTTTTGTAGATCCTGGATATTGGAGACATGACAGACTGACAGTTCTTTCTCACAATTATGGACTACCTTCTTATGCGGAAGAGTTTAAAAGTGCCCCTTTTGGAAAAGAGACAAAATACGCGGAAGAAATTTTGAATCATGGAATAAACAAAATTTTTAATTTTTTAAAAAATGGGGAAGGTATGATTATAGTTTCTGTGCCAAAAGATTTTATACATTTTGATAAGCCACATTCTATATTGTTGCATTCTGTAAAAGAAGAAAATAATGAAAAATATTTCATCTATAATGATAGCGCCAAAGAAAACGAAGAAGAGGGTAAAAATCTCAAAGTTTCTCTCCAAGATTTTGCAAAGTCTTGGAGGAGATTGGCTATATTCATCAATAAGATTTAAATAAATTTTTAGAGAATATCTGTGCTAAAATTAAAGTATCTATGAAAAAGAAAAATATAATTATTTTAATTTTAATATTATTAATAGCATTTATTGGTAGTGTTTATTGGTTATTTAATACCTACGACAAACTTTCTTTAAGGGGAAGGAATGCTCCTTCCGAGATTGTCCTTAGTGACGCCGAGAAATTCCAAGCTGAATATCCTGGAGTCTCTCCAGATAATGTTTTCGTTTATAAGTCAGCTAGTGAAATTATTGATATTTTAAAAACCGGTACAGGATTAGTTTATTTAGGTTTTCCAGAATGTCCTTGGTGCCAGAAATATTCTATTTATTTAGATGAAGTAGCTAGAGAGCAAAATTTAGAAAAGATTTATTATTATAATGTTCGCCAAATCCGTTCCGATAACGCTCCGGAATATCAGGAAATGGTAGCTCTTCTTCAAGAGTTCTTAGACAAAGATGCAGATGATAATCCTAGAATCTTCGTGCCAGATTTGACAGCTGTCAAAGATGGTGAAATTATTGCACATGACAATAGCACTTCTTTAAACTCTTCTGCGGATGGTACTCCAGCTGAGTGGTGGACAGAAGAAAGAGTTCTAAATATCAAAGAGGCTTTCAAAAGTATGATTGAGCCAGTCAATGTTTGTGAGACAACTTGTAATCAATAATATATAAATTCTTCGAAATTTATTTTTCGAATCAACCCCGCTTCGCGAAAATTCCAAAAACAAATTTCTCGAATTTTCTATAAAAAACGCGCCAAAAGAGCGCGTTTTTTATTTTTTCTAAGAAAGGCTTTATGATATAATGCTTTCAAATCATTTAACTTAAAAGCTATTATGACAATTAATGAAATTAGAAAAAAATATTTAGAATTTATGAGAGGTAAGGGACATGTTATTGTCAGATCTGCTTCTCTTGTTCCAGAAAATGATCCAACTACTCTCTTTACTGCAGCTGGCATGCAACCTATGATTAACTATATTCTCGGCGCGACTCATACAGCTGGAAAGAGAATTGTTGATACTCAAAAATGCTTTCGCTCTCAGGATATAGAAGAAATTGGGGATAATAGACATACCACTTTTTTTGAAATGCTTGGAAATTGGAGTTTTGGAGATTATTTTAAAAAAGAACAAATTGCTTGGATGTATGAATTTTTGACAAATAAAGAAGTTGGTCTTGGTCTTTCCAAAGATAGACTTTATTTTTCTTGCTATGAAGGAAATCAAAAGTTGAATGTTCCTAAAGATGAAGATTCAAAAAATTTCTGGTTAGAGAATGGTGTCACAGAAGATAAAATTTATTTTTACGATGATAAGAAAAATTGGTGGAGCCGAAGTGGAATTCCAGAAAATATGCCAGTCGGTGAGCCGGGTGGACCAGATTCAGAAATCTTTTTTGATTTTGATCCAAAAGGTGAAAAGAAGATTCACAAAAATAGTAAATTTGCTAAAGAAGCTTGTCATCCAAACTGCGATTGTGGACGATTTGTAGAAATTGGAAACAGTGTTTTTATTCAATATAAAAAGACTGAAAACGGACTTGAAGAATTGATTCAAAAAAGTGTGGATTTTGGTGGAGGGTTAACTAGAATGGCGGCAGCTGTAGAAGACGATGAAGATATTTTCAATTTAAATGTTTTTGAACAGGCTAAAAAGATTATAGAAGAAAAATCTGGAAAAAAATATAAGGAAAGTGAAGAGAATAAAATTAATTTCAGAATAATTTTAGATCATATTCATGCAGCTACATTTTTAATAGGGGATGGAGTTTTTCCTGGCAATAAAGATCAAATGTATTTTGTGAGAAGGCTTATTCGTCGAGCGATTGTGGCTGGGCATAAACTTGGAATCCAAAACAATTTTACTAAAGAAATTGCTAAAACTTTTGTTGAAAATTATAAAGAAGCAGAAGAGTATTTAGGAAATAATCTTTCCAAAAATAAAAGTGTGATTTTAGAAGAAATGGAGAAAGAAGAAAACAAATTCCGAAAGACTTTAAATAATGGCATGAAAGAATTTAGTAAAGTCACCAGTGAAGGTATTACTGGAGAAGAAGCTTTCAACCTTTTGCAGACTTACGGTTTTCCAATTGAGCTCACTTTAGAATTGGCTGAAGAGAAAAATCTAAAAGTAGATTTAGAAACTTTTATCAAACTTAAAGAAGAACATTCTTTAAAAAGTAGAACCGCTAGTGAGGGTATGTTTAAAGGAGGGTTGGCTGATCAATCTGAAATCACTACCGCACTTCATTCCACTTGTCACTTGATGTTGGCTGGTATGCGAAAAATTTTAGGAGAAAATGTCACTCAAGCTGGAAGCAATATTAATAGCGAAAGACTACGATTTGATTTTGCTTTTGATAGGAAGGTGGAAAAAGAAGAAATTGAAGCTATAGAAAATTATGTAAATCAAGCTATACAAAAAGGTTTTTCTACCAAAATTGAAGAGATGAATAAGGAAGAAGCTAAAGCTAAAGGAGTGACTGGAGCTTTTTGGGAAAAATATCCAGAAATTGTGAAAGTTTATAATATGATTGGCGAGGATGGTGAGATTTATTCTCGAGAATTATGTGGTGGTCCACATATAGAAAATAGTAGAGATTATTTAGCCAAGAAAACTTTTAAAATTGTAAAAGAAGAATCTGTCTCCGCAGGGGTACGAAGATTTAAAGGGATATTGGAATAAAAAAATTGCCTATTCAGGCAATTTTATAAGGATTAATTCTGTGCATATGGGCGAAGTGTCTAAATCTGGTCTTTTATTCCAAAAGTAAGCCACATTTTGCCCTTTGATGATTTTGAAGAAAGTTTCTGCGTTTACAGAATAATTGTTTCTGGCTCGAAAAATTGTTAAACCAGTTTCAGGTTTCATCTCTTTCACTTTTTCTCGAAAATCTTCATTCAACAAGAAAAGTGAATCTTCGGTAAACCTTTTTGGCTCATAAACTTCCAGCTTTAAATCTTTAGTTAAATAACATTCTTCAAATTCTTCTTCCCCGTCTTTTTTTATAAAAACACGACGACTATTGGCTCTTAAAAACAAAATTCTCATGTCTTTAATCTTTAAAGGTTTTTAAAAGTTACTATTTGACTGACTTCAACCTAACAAAGATTTAGATTTTCGTCAAATGATTTTTTTATTAAAAATTTTAAAATTTGATAGCTATTTGTGTTAAAATATTTGTATGAACGAAAATTATTTGAGGAAGTATTTGGATATTAAAGTCTTTGACGACAAGACTCAAGTTCAATTTTGGAAAGATGAAGTTTTGGTTGAGAGTTCAGAGTTTGCTTTAGGTTTAAATCAAATCTCTGAAAATTTGGTGTCTGATTATATTATGAATAATTGGTTAGCTGGGATTCTTTATATTTTGGATAAAATTTCTCTTTTAGATAGAATACCAACTTTTTTTTATGTGAGTGCTGAGAGATATGGTAGTGTCTTTGAAAAATTTTTGAAAAAACCTGAAACTTATTCACAGTTTTATTTAGAGCCGACCGAATACGGTTTAGGTGTCCATGTTATAATAAAAAAGATAAATCCTATCAATATTAATTCTCATCGAGAGGATTATATAAAGAATGAGGGCATCAGGGATAAAGTTATTATTAAAGATAATAAAGAAGATTCAAAATCATATGAGAGATATACGAAGGCCATATCGCAATTCAAGGTCTGAGGAAAAAAATCCAGCCAGACACAAAGATAACTCTTCTCGTTTTTCGGAGAGAGAAGAGATTATTTCTAGAGACGAAGAAGTTTCTAGAAGAAAAAAAGAATTTGGAGATGTTGAGTATACCAGAGAAGGCAGACCAATGATTAAAGCTTCCTCTCATTTTGATGTCAAACCAGCAAATTATAGAAGAGAGAGATCGGGAGAAGAGTTTGATGTTTTAAAAAGAAGTGAATTTTTCAATAATACTAGTCAAAGAAATTTTGATGAAGACAAACTTAAAGAGTTTAAACAAAAAAGAAATAAAAAGAAAACTGAAAGGAGGGCTTTTGGTATAATTTTTCTTATTTTAATTGTGGGAGGTTTAGCCGCTTGGACTTTCTTATTTAATAGCGTCAAACTTTATGTCAATCCAAAATATGAAGATATAGAGCTCACTGGAAGTTTTTTGGTTTTTAAGGATGACATAGTGGTAAATTATGCCAGCTCAACCTTAACCAAAACTGTCTTAAAATCTGAGCCAAAAGAAGTCAATCAAAAAGCTGCTGGAGAATTGACCATTTACAACAATTATTCTGAAGCCCCTCAAGTTTTGATTACTAATACTAGATTTCAAACTCCAGACGGAAAGATTTTCAGGATTGGTGAAAGTGTGACCGTGCCTGGGAAAAAGGGGACGACTCCCGGATCTGTTAAGGTGAAAGTTTCAGCTGATGCTTATGGGGCAGAATATAATATTTCTGCTACCGAATTTACTATTCCTGGTTTTAAAGGTACAGCTAGATTTGATGGCTTTTATGCAAAGTCCACCGAGCCTATGACTGGCGGAGTTTCAGGAATTGTACAAATTGTTTCTCCAGATGATATAGCCAAGGCTAAACTAGAGCTTTCTTCTTCTATTAAATCAAACATAATCGCGGAGGCTGAGAAAATCAAAAGAGAAAATTATGTGACTTTAGTTAAAGCTCCTTTAATCACTTACACTGACAATCAAGAAGATCTCATGACTACTGAAAAAACTTCTTATGAATTGACTGGCTCAGGAATTATTCTTTCTATACGAGAAGAAGTTTTAGCAAAAATGTTAGCTCAACATGCTTTAGGAGATTCTTACAATGAGTTGGAAAGTGTTCGTTTAGATAATGAAGAATATTTAATCTTTTCTCTAGATGAAAAGACAGACTTGGCAGCTGATATTATTAAAATTGATATCACTGGAAGAGCGAGAATCGTTTGGACTTATGATGTTGAAAATATTAAAGCTTCTTTGGTAGGTCAAAGGTTGACTACTTTAAATGAAGTTCTAGCAAATTATAGTTCAGCTATTACTGATAGCTCATACAACGCTTCTCCTTCTTGGATTAAAAAGTTTCCAACTTCTATAGAAAGAATTAGACTTATTGAAGAAATAAGGTAAAATAGGTATTAATTATGAATAAAGAAAATAAAAATATAGAAGATATAGAAGAGTTCGAAGACGAAGATGTTTTGGAAGTCAAAGAGGGACGGGTTATAGAAGCTTTGCCGGCAGCTCTTTTCAGAGTAAAATTTAATAGTGATGGTAAGGAGTTGATTTGTTTTTTGAAAGGTAAAATTAAAATCTTTAAAATTAAGATTTTGGTAGGGGATAAGGTCTTGGTCGAGATCGATCCGTATGGAGGAAGAGGTAGAATTATAAGAAGGCTCTAAAAGCTTTAGAGATATAGCTAGAAAGTTTGCAATTTTTTATTAATTATAGTATACTTTCTCTCACAAACTAAATACTAGTTTTTTATTTTTTTGCTTATGAAAGTAAGATCATCTGTTAAAAAGTTTTGCGGAAATTGTAAAATGATAAAGAGGAATGGCGACCTCCGTGTTATTTGTACTAATCCAAAACATAAGCAAGTACAAGGATAATTTATTATTAAACATTATGCGTATTGCAGGTATTACAATTCCAGAAGACAAGAGATTAGAGGTGGCTCTGACTGTGGTTCACGGTATCGGTCGCCCAAGAGCTAAGACTATTTTAAATAGTCTTAATATTGATTCTGCTAAAAAGGTTCCAGATCTTACAGCTGATGAAGAAAAAGATGTGAGACGTGAAGTGGAAGCTTTTAAAATCGAAGGAGACTTGAGAAGAGAAAAACAAATCAATATTAAAAGGCTCAAAGATTTAAAATGTTATCGTGGCGTCAGACATACTCGCGGTTTGCCAGTCAGAGGACAAAGAACCAAAACCAATAGTCGCACAGTAAGAGGCAATCAAAGAAAGACTATGGGCTCTGGTAGAAGAAAAGTCGAAAAGACCTAGAAATATAATTATTATTAAAAAAATATGGGAAAGAAACGTGTAGTTAAAAAAAGTGGTTCAGGATTAGATCATGCTCTTAAAAACAGAGCTCTTTCTAAGTCCGTCAAAAGAAAACTCTCAGAAGGTATTCTTTATGTTGAATCTACTTACAACAATACAAAATTAACTCTGACAGATTTGTCTGGTAATGTAATTATTTGGTCCACTTCTGGTTCTCTTGGATTTAAAGGAGCCAAAAAAGGTACCCCTTATGCCGCTGGAAAAATTGCTGAAGTGATTGGAGAAAAAGCTTCTCTAGCTGGAGTGAAAGAGGTAAAAGTTATAGTTAACGGTGTCGGTTCAGGAAGAGAGGCGGCTATTAGATCTTTTGCTGCTTTCGGAATTGATTTAACTTCTATCGAAGATAAGACTCCTGTTCCTCACAACGGTCCAAAACCAAAGAAACCAAGAAGAATTTAATTTTAATATTATAAAAATATGATGGATAAAAAATGTAAAATTTGTAGAAGAGCCGGTGAAAAACTTTTTCTAAAAGGGGAAAGATGTTTTACTCCTAAATGTGCTATGAACACAAGAGCTTATCCTCCTGGAAAACTTGCTTCTGAAAAGAAACGTAGATCTCCAATTTCTGAATATGGTATTCAAATGAGAGAGAAACAAAAAATCAAAAATATCTACGGCGTTTCTGAAAAACAATTTGTAGCTTATGTCAAAAATGCAGAGACTTCAGCTGTAAACACAAAAGTTATGCCTGCTCTTGGTGCTTATATCAATCTAGAAACTCGTTTAGACAATGTGGTCTTTAGAATGGGTCTAGCTAAAAGTCGTCCTTTGGCGAGACAAATTGTCTCTCATGGACACATATTGGTCAACGGGAAAAAGATTAATATCCCTTCTCACAGAGTAAGAGTGGGAGATGTGGTGGCAATCAGAGAGGGTTCAAAAAGTAGCAAGCTTTTCAGTGAGGCTACAAACAAATTGAAAGATGTTTCCTCACCAGATTGGTTGGCTTTAGACGCTACCAAACTTGAGGCTAAAGTAAATTCTTTCCCTAAAGAAATTGAAGGAGGATTTGACTTTGCGAAGGTTCTCGAATTTTACAGCAAATAGTAAGAATATCGGTTTTCCCCTTGATTTTCTTAGGCTTTTTGTGTTATAATAACCTCCGTCAATTTTTGTCGGTTAATTTATTAATTTTATTAATTATTAAGAACAATAGGTCAGAAAAATAATAAGATAAAACTATGCATTCACAAAATATCAATCTCCCATCCAAGCCAAAAATTATCAAAGAAGAAGATAATAAAGGTATTTACGAAATCGATGGATTATATCCTGGATATGGATATACTTTAGGCAATTCTATTAGAAGAATTATAATTTCTTCTATTCCTGGAGCAGCTATCACTTCTCTTTCTATCGAAGGAGTCAAACATGAATTTTCCACCATTGAAGGCATCAAAGAAGATGTCATTTCTCTTATTTTAAATTTAAAAGAGATTAACTTTACTTTACACTCAGATGAGCCTCAAAAGATTTCTCTCAAAGTTAAGGGGCCAAAAGTTGTCACTGCAGCAGACTTGGATGTCAATTCTGAAGTGGAAGTTTTAAATAAAGATGCATATCTTTGCGAAATTACTGGTAAAGTCACTTTAGAATTTGAAATGACTGTAGAAAAAGGTATTGGTTATATTTCTAAAGAGCAAGTGGAAAAAGAAAGAACAGCTATTGGAGATATTGCTTTGGATGCAGCTTTTACACCTGTAAAAAGAGCGAGTTATGAAGTAGAAAATATGCGTGTTGGAGATAGGACAGATCACAATAGATTAAGACTTTTTATTGAAACAGATGGTACAATTTCTCCTAAAGAAGTTTTAGAATATTCTATTTCTCTTATGATCAAACAGCTTCAAGCTGTAGTTGGTTTTAAGGAAAATGTCATTGAAGCAGAAGACGGTATGATGTCAGACAATATGGTAGAAGGAGCTCAAGATACTGCAGAGTCTCCATCTAAAATCAAAATTGAAGAGTTACAATTTTCTACTCGTACCGAAAACGCTCTCTTGGCTGGAGGGGTAAAGACTTTATCTGGCCTTTTGAAAAAATCAGAGTCTGATTTGAAGGCTCTTGGAGGGCTTGGTGACAAAGCAGTAGAAGAAATAAGGGAGCTCTTAGAAGGAAAAGGTCTTTATCTTAAACAAGAGAAGAAATAAGAGTTGCAAAAATACTTAAAAAAGTGTATAAAATATAGACAAAAACATGAAGCATCATAAAAATTTTAGAAAATTTGGACGAGAGAAAAATCAGAGAAAGGCTTTTATTAAAGGTCTAGCTGTGAACTTGATTCGTCACGAAAAAATAGAGACAACTGAAGCTAGAGCCAAAGAGATTAGACCTTTTGTGGAGAGATTGGTCACTTTAGCTAAAGAAGATACTGTAGCAAGAAGGAGATTAGTAGCTAGCAGAATTCTCAATCAAGAACCTGAAACTAAAAAACTTTTCACCGAGATTGCTCCAAAATATAAAGATGTGAATGGTGGATATTTAAGAATTACTAAATTAGGACAAAGAATTGGAGACGGTTCACCAATTGCTATAATTGAATTTGTATAAAAATATGACAACTCTAAAAGAAACAAAAGAATATACAATTGATGCGACAGGAAAATCTTTAGGAAGATTATCTTCTCAGGTAGCAGCTCTTTTAAATGCTAAAAATTCTACTAGTTTTGCAAAAAATGTAGTGGCTCCAGTAAAGGTTAAAGTTATTAATGCTTCAAAAGTAAAAGTGACAGGTAAAAAAATGAATCAAAGTGTTCACAAGACTTATTCTGGTTATCCAGGAGGACAAAGAGTGAAAACTTTAGCTACAGTTGTAGAGAAAAAAGGATATAAAGAAATTGTGAGACATGCTGTGGAAGGAATGCTTCCTAAAAATAAATTACAAGACAAGAGAATGAAAAATCTTTTAATAGAAGAATAAGTTTAATATTATAAAATTATGAGTAAAGAAAAATACATTGAAGGCATAGGAAGAAGAAAAACTGCGACAGCTAGAGTTCGTATAACTCCATCAGCTAAAGCTTCTTTTATCGTAAACGATAAAGATGTTCACGATTATTTTCCAACTTCAGAACTTCTCACTGTAGTAAATTCGGCTTTTGCTAAAGCTGATATTCCAAATAAATATTCTATTACCGTCAAAGTTTCAGGTTCTGGTATTCATTCTCAAGCCGAAGCTGTTAGACATGGTATCACTAGATGTTTGGTAGAAGAAGATAAAGAGCTTAGAACTACTCTCAAAAAACTTGGTTTCCTCAAAAGAGATCCTAGAAAGAAAGAAAGAAAGAAATTCGGTCTTAAAAAAGCTCGTAAAGGTCCAACTTGGTCAAAAAGATAGTAAAAACCCGGATATTCCGGGTTTTTATTTTACAAAAACCCCATTTGACAAACATCTTAAAGCTTGATAGATTAAAACTAGAAAATGTTATTTGAAATCTTTTAAAATAATCATTAATGAGAAAAGATGTTTTAACAATCGTTGGGGAAGGGTTGTTTGGCGCAGACTGGATTCCAATTATGGAAAACCAAAAGTTTTCTTTTCGAAAAGAGTTTAAGACTTCATTGTCTAGAAAGTATAATGAAGAACAAAGACTTCCGTCCAAAAAGAAATACAAAGTACACATTTTGGCTGGAAATGAAATTGAAAAGAAACAGGAGCGTACAACCGAAAATCTAAAAAGATTAGCCGAAGAAAAGTATGGCTTTAAATCTTTTGAAACATTGAAAGGTGAAGGAGTCTTTTTGTGTAGACTCAAAATCTCAAATCAAAAGATGAGGGAGATGGGCTTTGATTATATTTCTATGCTGCATAAACCTTATGAAGATGACTATGGAGATGAGGGATTTATAATCTTTGACGATTCCTTGCAGGATAATATTTATTTATATTATGCTGAAATGAATGATTATTGGGCAAAAAATGGGGGATTTATTTTCTTGGAAGAAATTCCTGTCCCTCAATCGAAAAAAGATAAAAAACCTTTGTAATTTTACAAAGGTTTTCTTTTTTGCTTTTTGTTAAAAATATTTTTTATGATATAATGCTAATATCACTAATAGGTTGTAAATGATAGATGTTTCTCGCATGACTTTTATTAGTGTTTTGTTATTTTAAAAAATCGCCTACAATAATTAATTTATGGCGTGATAAAGCTAATTATGAAAGATAAAAAAGATAAAAATGATTCTGAGATTGAGGAGAAAGAAATTACTGAAGAGGAGGCGAACGATGTGGTTTTTGAAGAATTGGATGAGGATGGCGAAGAGATGACCGGAAGACAGAAGAAAAAAAACGAAAAAGATAAATTAAAAGAAAAGTTTGAAGATAAAATTAAAAGACTTGAGAAAGAGAGAGATGAATATTTGAGAGGTTGGCAAAGAGCTCAAGCGGATTATAAAAATAGAGAAAAAGAATTAGAAGATTATAGAAAAGGTATTGTCAAATTTGCTAACGAAAATTTGGTAAAAGAAATGCTGCCAGTTTTTGATGGATATGATGCTGCCCGTAGCAACAAAAAGCAATGGGAAGATGTCAATCCAGATTGGAGAATAGGAGTAGAATATCTCTTTTCTCAGTTCTTAGATATTTTAGCTGATGCTGGAGTCGTGATTTATGGAAAAGAAGGAGATGTATATGATCCTTCACTTCACGAAGCTATAGAATTAATAGAATTATCTCCTGAAGAAAAAGCTAAAGATCATAAAATTGTTTCCGTTTTACAGAAAGGATATAAAATGGGAGACAAGATTTTGCGAGCAGCCAAAGTGAAAGTTGGCAAATTAAAAGAGAATGACAATTTATTATAAAATATTAAGAAAAGAAAGAAACGAATATGAGTAAAATTATTGGAATCGACTTAGGAACCACAAATTCAGCAGCGGCAATTATTGAAGGAGGACAACCAAAAATAATTGAAAATGTTGAGGGATATAGAACTACTCCGTCTGTGATTTCCTATGCAAAAAACGGAGAAAGAACAGCTGGAATTGTAGCTAAAAGACAGGCCGTTATCAATCCAGAAAATACTATTTATGGAGTAAAAAGATATATGGGTCACTCTTTTAAAGATAAAGAAGTGCAATCTGATATTTCTAAAGTAGCTTATAAATTAAAAGAGGGGCCAAATGGTTCAGTTTTAATTACTTTAGGAGGAAAAGATTATCGTCCCGAAGAAGTTTCAGCTATGATACTTCAAAAATTAAAAGCCGACGCAGAAGCTAAACTTGGAGAAAAAATTACTGAAGCTGTTATTACAGTGCCTGCTTATTTTAATGACACTCAAAGACAAGCTACGGTAGATGCTGGAAAAATTGCTGGCTTGGAAGTTAAAAGAATTATTCCTGAACCTACAGCAGCAGCTTTGGCTTATGGATTTAATACAAATAAAAATGAAAAATTAGCTGTCTATGACTTTGGGGGAGGGACTTTCGATATTTCCATTCTAGAAGTAGGAGACGGTGTGGTGGAAGTAAAATCTGTGGACGGAGACTCTCATCTTGGAGGTCGTGACATCGACCATGAAATAATGAAAGTCATTATAGATAAATTTAAAGCTGAAACTGGTATTGATGTTAGTGGAGACACTTTGGCTTTGCAAAGAATTGATGAAGCAGCAGAAAAAGCTAAACATGAGCTTTCTACTCAATCTGTAGCTGAAATCTTTCTTCCATTCTTGACTGCTGGTCAAGATGGACCAAAGAATCTTCAAATGAATCTCACTCGTGCCGAGCTTGAAAATATTGCTCGTCCATTTGTAGAAAGAACAATAGAAATTACTAAAAGAGCACTTGAAAGTTCTCCTTTCAAAAAAGAAGAAATTCATGATGTGATTTTAGTAGGCGGACAAACCAGAATGCCTATGGTTGCAGAAGCTGTAAAAAATCTTTTTGGTAAAGAGCCAAATAGAAATATCAATCCAGATGAAGTGGTGGCTATGGGGGCAGCAGTGCAAGCTGGTGTCTTACAAGGAGACGTGAAAGACGTTTTACTTTTAGATGTTATACCTCTTTCTCTTGGTATTGAAACTTTAGGAGGTGTGGCAACCAAATTGGTAGAAAAAAATACCACTATCCCAACTCAAAGATCGCAGACTTTCTCTACTGCGGGCGATAATCAAACTTCAGTAGAGATTCATATTGTCCAAGGAGAAAGACCAATGGCGGCTGACAACAAATCTTTAGGTAGATTTATTTTGGATGGCATTCCTCCAGCTCCACGTGGAGTTCCGCAAGTAGAAGTATCTTTTGATATCGATGCAAACGGTATTTTAAATGTCACCGCTAAAGATAAAACTTCTGGTAAAGAACAATCTATCAGAATTGAAGCTAGCTCCGGTTTAACCGATGAAGATATTAAAAGAATGCAAAATGAAGCTGAAGCCAATGCGGAAGCTGATAAAAAGAAAATGGAAGTCATTGAAGCTAGAAATCTTGCTGACCAAACAATTCATATTGCGGAAAAAGCTTTAAAAGATGCGGAAGGTAAAATTTCTGATGAGATTAAAAATGAAGTTACTCAAAAAAGAATTGATTTAACTTCTGTTAAAAATAATCCAGAATCTACTGTAGAGCAAATCAAAAAAGCTACAGAAGAATTATCGGAAGCTATGATGAAAATTGGCGAAGCTATGAAGTCATCTAACGACGCTAACTCAAACCCAAATCCTAATCCTGAAAATCAGGAAAATAAAGAAAATCCTGAAAATACAGAAAATAACGAATCACAAACTAATTAAAGTTTTTTAAAGTAGAAAATAAAAATATTTTCTACTTGATAAAGATTTTACATAAACCTATGGCTAAAAAAGATTATTATCAAATATTAGGGGTTAATAAAAGCGCTTCAAAAGACGAAATTAAGAAGTCTTTTTACAAACTTGCCTCAAAGTATCATCCAGACAAAAAAGACGGTGACGAGGCCAAATTTAAAGAAATAAACGAAGCTTATCAAGTACTCTCCAACGATCAAAAGAGAAAAGAATATGATACTTATGGCCAAACTTTTTCTGGAGCTGGTTCAAATGGGGCTGGTGGCTTTAATGGTGGACAAGGTTTTGGGGGATTTGATTTTTCTGGGTTTAAAGAAGGAGATTTTCAAGGGGCGAATTTTGATTTTGGAGATTTAGGAGATATTTTTGGAGACATATTTGGTGGGGGAGGTTTCTCTTCTCCTTTTGGAAGACAAAAAGAAAAAAGAGGTAGAGATATGGCTATGGAAATGGATATTAATTTTGAAGAATCTATTTTTGGAGTTGAAAAAAATGTAGTCATTACTAAAATTTCTAAATGTAAAACTTGTGTTGGTTCAGGAGCAAAACCTGGCACCAAAATGGAAACTTGTAAAAAGTGTAATGGTAAAGGAAGAGTTAGTGAAGTAAAAAGAACTATTTTTGGAGCTATGCAGTCTGAGCAAACTTGTTCAGTCTGTAATGGTAAAGGACAAATTCCTAAAGAAAAATGTGTTACTTGTAATGGGGCTGGAGTGCTTAACGCTAAAGAAGACATAAAAATAAATATTCCAGCTGGAATTCGAAGTGGAGAAACTATAAAAATTACTGGTATGGGTGAAGCGGTCTCTAATGGTAGAACAGGGGATTTATATGTAACCATTTTAGTCAAACCTCACAAAATCTGGAAAAGAGAAAATTATGATTTAGTAATAACTCATGACATCAAACTCACTGATATACTTTTAGGAGCTAAGCAAACTATTTCTGGTCTTGATGGAAATATTGAATTTGAAATTCCGGCTGGCATTTCTTTAAATGAGGTTATTAGAATCAAAGGACGAGGTGTGCCTATAGCTAATAATAGAAATCAAAGAGGGGATGTCTTGATTAAATTAAATGTGCAACTTCCTAAGAAAATGAGTAAAAAATTAGAAGATTTAATTAAAGATTTAAAAAAAGAAGGACTTTAAAAATGGCTTAAATTTTTAGTTTAAATAAGTTATAATACTGAAGCAAATTGCCCATTCGTCTAATGGTAGGACAACAGTTTCTGGCACTGTTAATTGAGGTTCGACTCCTTGATGGGCAGCCAAATTGAGCTAGCACGAGGATATTGCTATGTGTATGCTAAAATTAATTTATGAAAGAATTTGTGCCAAAGGCTAATATAGATAAAGACGGAGATAGAAAAAATAAAGAGAGTTTAGAGGATCAAAAAATAGACTTAAAAGTTTTTATTCGAGAGATATCCAAAGAGATATCTGAGTGTGAACCAGATTCTTTAGAATTTTTTAAATTAAAAAACTCTTTTATAAAAGCCGCGCCTATATTTAGGGAAAGTATAAAAGAATATATAGAATTATCCAAAGAATATCTTTTTATCATGGATTCTGAAAAAGAAGATTATTTTAGATTGGCCGATAAATTAGACTTAATGGAAGAAGAAGATAGGGAGATATTTTTTCAGGTCTTTAGACGAGGACAGGTGTATGGGCAATTAATTGATAATATTTTAGAAAAAAAAGAATTTTATCTAAATCAAAATGAAATAGAAAGAGATAAAGAAAAGGAAGAAATAAAAGAAGCTAAAGAAGAGCTTTTAGAATTTATTTTAGAAAGATTTGGATTTTCTGAAATAGAAGTAAAAAAGCTTATCAAAAGTTGGCTCACTATAGAGGATGATGAAATTGCTCGTTGGTATGTTGCTAGAAATTTACAAAATATAAATTTTCTAGAAAATCGTGAAGTTGGCTCAGCAAAATATTTATTTGATAATTTTGGTATTAGAGGTTTCGGGAGATATGAAATTCATGAACTCAATAAACAATATAGAGAAAGAGAAAATATGGGACCATACGGAATATATTATCAGGCAGTTATGGATTGGAATGGTTCTTTTATAAACTCAGATAATTCCGAAGACTTAGGTAGAAAAATAGAAAAACAAGGTTTTCTTATGAGAATAATAGAAGCAGATGGAAAAATCGATTCAGCTAAGAGATTACTCTCTTTAAGAGACAAATATGAACAGAAAATAAAATTTATGTATGTGCACGCTCATGGCAATACAGATGTTATAGGTCTCGGAGATGACAAGATGTCCAGCAATAGATTGTTTGAACAGAAAGACTTAAAAGGCAAAGGAGTTCAGAGAGTCAAAGATTTATTTGAAGATGATGCGGAAGTTATCTTATCTAGTTGTCTAACCGGTGTTAAAGGTGGTCTCGCAGAAGAAATTGCAAATACTTATGGGGTGAAAGTTATAGCTGCCGATAAACCAACAGTATGTAGACCTATTTCTGTAGATATTGAAAAGACAAAAGATGGGAATAATTTAGAATTTGATATTATCTTTAATACTGTAGACCTAGAAGTTGCAGAGGAGAGAGAAGATAAAAAAAGATCTGATTTATTAGGCACTGTTATTTATAACCCAAAAGGTAGATAATATAAAATTAATCCCCTCTATGAAAAACTTAAAGAAAAAATACATACTTATAACACTTGCAATATTCTTATTGTTTGTTGCTGGTGTCTTTTATATATTTTATAATATACAAGAAAAAAAATCTGATACAACTAGCTCAGAATCTGTTAGTGTTTGGGATGCAGAAACAGCATCTTTCAAAAAATATGCTTCTTATTCTGAAATGGAAGAAGAAATGGAAAGTGAGAAACGAATAGATCTTGAAGAATATAATAGGGCCATAAAAGGAACTGTCGTAGAGCAGATTCAAAATATAGAAATACCCTCATATGATAGTGATGAGCGCCTCTTCCGGTTAGAAGATGGAAAGATAGAAGTAAGATCTATGTCTCCAATGAAAGACGACTTATCTAAATATGCTTTACTCTGGTCTGCCTCTTTGGAAAAAAACCTAAGATCTTTTACTGTGGCTGATTTTAATAATGACGGATTGGAAGACGTTGCTCATATTATTGGATATACTGGTGGGGGTAGCGGGTATTTTTACTATCTCAATATTTTTATAAATGAACAAGGTAAATTAAAATATCTTACTCAGCGTGAATTGGAAGATAGGATTATCATTAAGGGTCTGAAATATAGTGCTGGAGATTTTTTGCTAGATGTTATTGCTCACGGAGAAGGGGAAGATTTTTTGGGATATTGTTGTCCAAATGTGCCTAAAACACTCACGTTTCAATTGCAAGACAATAAGTTGATAGAAAAATAAATTTTTTTTAAAAATAGAATCTAATCCCTCACTATCACCGTAGTACCTAAAGGTGCCCATTCGTATAATTTTTGAGCGTCATCTAAAACTAAATTCACACAACCGTGAGACCACTGTTTACCAAATTTATCATGCCAATAAGCGCCGTGAATGGCTCCACCTTGATAAGTGAAATACATTGTCCAAGGGACTCCTGGAAGATCATAGTATTGATCTGAGATACCAGGTAAGGGTCCTTGCATATAACGAGTAGGAGTTTTTTCAAAAATATGAAAAGTGCCACGAGGGGTCGGTAAATCATCTAGACCAGTAGAAACTAAAATTTCCATAAATAATTTTTCACCATCATAAGCGTAAAGTTTTTGTTCGCTTCGGTCTATAATTATTTTTTTCTCAGTAAGATTTTCTATTTTAGCGTCTTTCGTATATCGAGTTTTATAGCTATCAATTTCTTCTAAAAATTCGCTTGAAACATACCACTCGCTACCAGTTCTATCTGAATAACGCACCCATTCATCAAAGATTATGTGATACCATTTAATGCCATCACTTTCCGTGATTTCTCCGTCAGTTTTCAAAACCATACCATTACGCAAAGTTGTGGTTACGGGACAGTTGATGCTTGGGCAAACTCTAGCTCTCACGCAGACACCACTAAAATGAGCATCACAACTATCTATTACTTTGACATATTTTCCTTCAGAAGTGATTACGGAAGCTTTTTCAGGAATAGGAGAAGTTGTGGTGGAGGTGGTAGCGGAAATAGAGCTGCTGGTCGCCAATTCTTGGCTGTCGAGTATAGGTTCTGTAACTTGTATAATTTCTGGATTTTGATAATAAGAGTCATTTATCTCACTATTTGAAGAAAAACTGTTTTTTGTTAAAGCGTTTGTGACTAAATAAACCAAAAGAAAAGCCAAAAAAATGGCAATAGAAATAAGTAAAACTTTTTTAATATTTGAATTAAATATTTTGTTGTAGAGTTTATTTTCTCCTTTTTTCATTTCTTTTTTATTTTTTTATTTTTTGATTTTATTATCCAACAAAGCAAAAATACTCCCTAACATTATACCAAAAAAATTACTTGTTAAATCGAGCCAAGTATCGTTCAAATTGTCAGCGAAAACTAAATTGGTATTAATTTGAATAATAAATTCTAAAATTTCGTTTAAAACACCTAAAAAAGTAACTACTAAAGCACTTAATAAAATAATTTGTAATTTATTGATTTCGACTTGGCTATCTTTAAAAGCTAAATAAGAAATTAACATTGCTAAAAAACCTCCAGCTATAGCATGTTGAAATCTGTTGGCTAATTCAGGATCTTTTATTAAAAAGACTATAGAAAAAATTGTCACCGAAGAGAGGGCTATTAAAATAAATGATTTTTTTTGAAGAGTTTGTTTGTTAATTTTTTTCTTCAAAACTAATTGCAGGGCATAATTTAAGATTATATATAAAAGTAAGTAAGCAATTGTAAAAAAAATTGAATAAATCATACAAATCTTTATTGGCTGCCAGACCTGGAATCGAACCAAGATTCACAGCTTCAAAGGCTGCTGTCCTACCATTAGACGATCTGGCAATAGATAAAATATAACACAAAGAAAGAGGGAATTCAATTTTTATTTAAAAATATATAAAAAGTAAAAGCTCTGACCGAAGTCGGAGCTTTTACAGCGTTGCGATACGAATACCACAACAGTACTAATATAACATAAACGAAAATAAAATGCAAGTCTTTTGAAATTATTTTCAGAAAAAAGATAATTTGTCAAATTTTTTATATTCTGCCACAAAAAAATATTTTTACTAGTTGATTTTGTTTTTAACTTTAGGCTATAATTGAAAAAACGTTTACTAAGTTTTTAGTTTCTTTTATTAAAATAATTAATTTAAAAAACACAAAGATATGACATTCATAAATGAAAATCCTATTAGAACTCCTGTAAATAATACTGAAAAAATTTTCTCTCTAAGAGATGTGCCAAAGAATGTCATAGAGAAAGCTAATACTAAATTAGAATCTTTAACTAAAAACGAAAAAGCTAAATTAGAATCTTATGGAAGTTACGGAAAAATAATACAAATGATGAGTAAAGCCTCTATTTATCGAATGGATTTTGCCCCAGCTAGAGCTTGACATGTTGTGGATAAAAAATAGGAGCTTTTCTAATGCGTGATATTATAAATATATAAAAAGTATATAAAAGTATGGATGATGAAATGATCAATGAGAATCGCGATTTGAACGTCGAGATCAAAAATATCTTATACAAATCCAATCTTTCTTTTGACGAGACAAGAGCTTTTTTCGATGGTCTACAATATTTGCCAGACGAAGATAAGACTCAATTTATAGAAATTCTTTCTGAAGAGCCAGAATTGATTTATCCTCTTTATATCAATTTTAAAGCTAAGCTAAAAGCTTTAGAGGCTGAAGATCCAGAAAAAGAATGGGAACAAATTGTGGAAGACGAGCTTGCACAATTGGACGAATATTTAGACAAAAAAGGAGGGAAAAACGATAATTAATTTATGGCTAGTGTCGCAAGAATCTTATTAATTATAGGAGGAATAAATTGGGGTCTGGTAGGCCTTGGTTATTTTTTGGATAAAAAATTAAATTTTATAGATTTGTTTTCTGCTTATCATATCGATTTGCCAGCTATAATTTATTGTGTAATGGGAGCTGCAGGCATTTGGTTAATTTTTAAAAGATAATATGGTATCTCTTAGTGATCTTCCGCAACCAGCAAAAAATATTGCTAGAATAGTTTTCCTTATTATAGTTATTGCTATTTTTGTGGCTATTTTCCAATTTGGAAAAGAATATTTGATTTCCAAAGGATATTTGTCATCAACTAATATTCCCAGAAAAGCTTTTATTCAAGATTTAAAATTTGATTACAAAATAATTAGAGTAGTAGACGGCGACACTTTGGAAATAAAAAGGTTGGACGGTAAAGCTGTTGAAGATGTTGAGAAAGTGATGAAGGTGAGATTAATAGGCATCAATTCTCCAGAATTAGTGGATCCTAGAAGGCCTGTAGAATGTTTTGGTAAGGAAGCTAGTGCTTACATGAAAAATGTCGCAGAGGGGAGAGTGGCAGCTTTAGAATTTGATTTTACTCAAAATAAATTTGATGACTATGGAAGACTTTTGGCTTACATTTTTGTAAAAGATTCTGGTTTGGCAGATAATAATGTTCGCTTCTTAAATGAAGAGATGATTAAAGAAGGTTATGCTTATGAATATACTTATAACTATCCTTACAAATATCAAGCTCAATTTAAGTTGTTAGAAAACACCGCTAGAATAAATTATGTCGGTCTTTGGTCTACCAATACTTGTAGTGGCTTAAAAACACCAGTAGGCTCGCCAGCGAATTAATTTTTACTGCCGTTTTTCGATGCTATAATTATTTTATATGAAAAACTTTTTTGCTTTGATGTGGAGAAAAGGCTGGAAATTTATTTTAATTTTAATAATTATTTGGCTAATTTATTTTTTAATCACTTTCTTTTATCCTAAAGCTTTTGATTTTGTTAGAAATAAACAAATAGAAAATCCTCAAACTTCCGAGTCTTCAAATTTGGAAACAAAACCTCCTTTAAGATTAAGAATCTATAACACTCTTTTCAATAATCCCGTTTTAAAAGGTTTGACTGGACGCAACAACGCTAGCGGTACTGAAATCTCTACAAAAAATAAAGAGCCTTATATTTGGGGATCTGAAGCTGGTTCTGCGCAAAGAAATAAAAACTTTCTAAAAGCTGAAGACCTATATGTTTTTCCAAATACTAAAGTTAATGCCGTAGCTCAAAATTTTCGTTTTGACGACGTTTTGGTTAAAGAAAATAGTGAAAATATTTTAAAAGACGGTACAATTATTACTGGAGAAATCAATACTCATTATCTTTCTACTCCATTTTTTACAATTGATATTTATGATGCAGAAGGTGCTTTTTTATACGCGATTTCAGCTAGTGGAAGAATTTTAGAAGATAATGAAAATCTTATAGCCTTTTCAGCTACCAATATAGCTTCCTATAATTTCTCACAATACAAAGGGGAGGGTTTTTTAGTAATTTGGACAGACAATTTAGATGTAGAAAGTGTTTTAATTAGCCAAATAACTATTGAATAATTTTAAGAAAGATTTTCCTCTTAGTCTTCGTCTTGCTCTTTTTGAGATTCGTAAAAATTTCTTGGAGGGTTAGCATTATATTCTTCTGCTTTTACTTTAGCTTTATATTCTTGTTTAATTTCTTCTCTTAAATTACTTAGCTCTTTATAAGAAGCTTTTTTATTTATTTTATTAAAATAAGTCTTAGCTAAAACTTCAGCTGAAAAAGCTACCCACCAATCCCAATCATCTTTTCTTAAATAATGTTCATAATAATTTGAATTTATTTGTTCGGTAATAAAAGATTCGTCCATCATTTCTTTTAATTCTTCTAAGATTTTCAGTTTTTCTTCTTTAAGGTTTTCTTTGTTTTCTCTTCTTTTTTCTCTTTCAAATTCCTCCCAGTCTTTCACCATTTGCCATTCTCTTTTTAAAGCTTCTTTTTCTTTAATTTCATGTTCTTTGGCAAAATATTTTTCCAAAGTTTCCCGAAGTTCATCTTTTAATTCAGTTCTAGCTTTAGGCAATTCAGAATCTACTATTTCTTCAATAGAAAAATGAGAAGGATATTTCTCTACTATTTTCTCAGGGTTTATTTTAGGTCTTGACGCTCTAAAACCTTCTAACATAAATTATTTAATTAATTCGTCTATAGCTTCTTTTACCAAAGCTCCATCAGCAGAATCTCCAAGCTCTTTTAGCATTAAGCCAACGAATTGTCCTTTTTTAGAAGAATCAATTGGATCAGTAGCCAATTTAGCAGAAACCTTTGCTAAGATTTCTTCTTTAGACATTTGAGTTGGTAAGAATTCTTCAATGATTTTAGCTTCAGCCAATTCTCCTTCAACCAATTCTGGTCTTCCAGCGGTAGTAAATTGTTCAATGGCGTCTTTTCTTTTCTTTAATTCTCTTTTTAAAACCTTCAAAACTTCAGCGTCTTCTAAAGTGTCGGTAGGGAGTTTTTGCATATAAACGAGTTCGTTGGTAAGAGCGGCCGAAAGCATACGAAGCACTCCTAATCTTTCCATCTTTTTATCCATCATGGCTTGTTTAAGTTCAGCTTTAATTTTTTCTTGCATATTTTTATTTTCTAGTTATTTTTAAGTTTTATTTTTAAATTATATCACAAAAATAAGATTTTATTTGCTTTATTTAGACAGCTTTCTTTATGATATAATCTCTAAATATGGATACTTTGACTATTTTTTTATTTTCTTTTGTGGTGGTTTTATTGTTGGCTTTAGTGATAGTCTTTTTTCTTTTAAATAAAAAATTAAAAGAGAAAGACAGTAGGGGAGAAATGTTAGTTTTGGCAGAAACTATGAAAGCTTTAAAAGAAGATATAAAGACAGATATTCGCGAAACTCGTCGTGAACTTGATCAAAAAATCTCTTTTGGGCAAAAAGAAAGTAATGAAAATGTAAAATATCAATTTGAGGCTTCTCAAAAATTGATTAAAGATATAAATGAGCATTTAGGAAAGGTTAGTGAAAGTAACAAACAAGTAGTCAGTATGACTGAGCAACTTTCTAATTTGGAAAAAGTTTTAACCAATCAAAAACAAAGAGGAAATTGGGGAGAGGGATCTCTACAATTAATTCTTTCAAATTTTTTACCAACAGGAGTTTATCAAATGCAATATTATTACAAAAATGGAGAGGTGGTAGATGCGGTAATCTTTATTAAAGATAAAATCTTGCCAATCGATTCCAAATTTTCTATAGACAATTACACTCGCTCTTTGGATGCTCAAAATGAAGAAGATAAAAAATACTTTGGTGAAGAATTTAAAAAAGACATTAAAAAAAGAGTTGATGAGACTTCTAAATATGTGGACGAGATAAAGGAAAACACTTTGCCATTTGCTTTTATGTTTTTACCTAGTGAATCAATTTACTATGATTTAAATGCTGGAGACAATGGAAATTTGAAAGTCAACACCCAAAAACTTTTAGATTATGCTCAATCTAAAAAAGTGATTTTTGTTTCTCCTACTTCTATTTTGGCTTATTTGCATTTAGTGATTTCTGGCATTAAAGACGGCAAGATTGAAGAAAACGCTAGAGAAATTAAAAAAAAAGTGGAAGAGTTGGGTAAACATATGCAAAAATATGAAGAGTATGTGCAAAAGCTTGGCAATTCTTTAAATACTACAGTTAACCATTACAACGCTTCCTATAAAGAGCTTAAAAAAATAGATAAAGACGTTTACAAAATTACAGACGGTGCTAGCGATATGACCATAGAGCCAACGCTTTTAGATAAGGTAAATCTTGAAGAGGAATAGGTTTTTTATTTGCAAAAATAAGGATTTTGTGATAATATTTCTTTATTAAAAAATCTAAGATTTTATTAAAATTATTGAAATTTATGACCAATTTTGCAGTTATTCAAACAGGAGGAAAACAGTATAAAGTTTCCGAAGGATTAAAACTAAAAATAGAAAAAATTATTGGAGACTATAAAGTAGGCGACAAGCTTTCTTTTGAAAATGTACTTCTTGTGGTCAATGGAGACGATGTAAAAGTCGGAACTCCTTTTGTTTCTGGAGTGAAAGTGGAGGCAGAAATCACAGATATTGCTAGATACAAAACTGTAGAAGTCATAAAATATAAAGCAAAAGCTAATTATTACAAGAAAAATGGACATAGACAACCATATTTTGAAGTTAAAGTATTAGCTATCTAATCCAAAACTAAACAAAATAAAAACCTGAAATATTTCAGGTTTTTATTTTTATTAGCCTCGATGTTCAAAAGCTTCTTTAAAAGTATTTTTGTCTACATATTCAATATCTAAGCCGGAAGACAAACCTCTAGCCAAAGTAGAAATTTTTACCTTTTCTATACCGACAATTTGAGAAAGAGTTTTTCTTAAATAGTTAATAGTATTTTCTCCTTCATCGGTAGCTGGTAAAGCAAAAATAATCTCTTCGATTTTTTCTTCTTTTTGTAAACTGGTATGAATCAGATTTACAAGCTCGCGAATATTTATGACTTCACTTGGTTTTTCTGTTAAAAAAGGAAGTAAATTTCCTAAAACAAAATATTTTCCACTGTAAAATTTTGTTTTTTCTATGGCGTCAATGTCTAATTCTTTGACGACTATCATTAAAGATCTTTCATCTCTCATTTTGTTGGCGCAGATTTCGCAAAGTTTAGATTCTTTTTGATTTATATTTTTACTAAAGACTCTTAAACATTTTTCACAAATATTAGCTGAATCTTTTAAAGCTTCAATATTTTTTGCTAACTCTTGTTTATAATTATTTTTTTCTCGCATTAGAAAATAGACAAAGCGAGCAGCTTGTTTGGGGCCAATACCAGGAAATTTAAGGAATAATTCTTGTAGTTTTTCAGAAGGATTCATAAAGTTTTTTTATTTTAACTCAAATTTTTCTAGAAGTCGTCTGGTGTCTCTACGCTAGGCATTTCAAAATCTCCAAATTCATTTTTATCAATAGATAAGAAAGAGGTCTTTTTATTATCAAAGTAGAGCTCAGCTTTTCCGGTAGGACCATTTCTGTGTTTTTCAATTAAGATTTCTACAATGTTTTTCTTATCAGAATTTTCGTCGTGCTTATCTTCTCTGTGAATAAACATCACTACGTCAGCATCTTGTTCAATAGATCCGGAATCACGCAAGTCTGAGAGGCGTGGACGTCCACCACGAGCCTCTACAGCACGAGAAAGCTGAGAAAGGGCAACTACGGGCACATCAAACTCTTTAGCTATACCTTTTAAAGAGCGAGAGATTTCGGTGACTTGATTTACCATGCTGTCATAGCTTTTAGCTGTGCCCATTAATTGCAAATAGTCTACTATTACCAAACCCACTTGTTTTTCGTGATTTATTTTTCGTAGAACTGAGCGCATATTCATGGCCGTGTTGGCTGGCTTGTCATCAATAAAAATTGGAGCTTGCATAAGTTTATGCATACCTTCTTGCAATCTTTCAATTTCTTCTTCCATATTTAGTTTGCCAGTACGAAGTTTCCAGCCATCTACTTGAGCTTCAGCTGAAAGCATTCTGTCTACTAGTTGTTGTTTACTCATTTCTAGAGAAAAGATAACGGTGGGGACATTGTATTTTACAGCAGCATTTCTAGCCAAGTCTAAAGCCAGTGAGGTTTTACCGACAGAAGGACGAGCTGCTAAAATAATTAAGTCTGATTTTTGAAAACCAGAAAGTTTATTATCTAAATCTCTAAATCCAGTTGGTACTCCACGAACTTCATTTTGATTTTCAGCTAAGTGAATAAAACGAGAAATAGTTTCTTCTCCCAGATCTTTCATAGCCACCACATCACTTTTATTATTGGTTTTGGAAGTAATGTCAAAAATTTTTCTTTCAGCTTCTTCTAAAACATTTTCCAACTCTTCTTCCTCTCTAAAAGCCATCTCTCCAATGTATCCACTAGCCACAATTAATTTTCTTAAAATAGATTTCTTTTTGACAATATCTGCATAGTAAACAATATTGGCTGCAGAACCAACCAAACCAAGTAGGCTGGATAAATAATCGGTGCCTCCAATTTGTTCTAATTCTTTTTTCTCTCTTAATTTAGCTGAAACAGTCAAAAGATCAATCGGCTCTTTACGGCTAATCAAATCAGTTACAGTTTCAAAAATAATTTTATGTTTTTCAGAATAAAAATCATGTCTTTCTATAAGATGAGCAATTTCAAAAAAAGAATCTGGCACCAAGAGCAAAGACCCTAGTAAAGCTTTTTCAGTTTCTAAATCTTGTGGTGGAACACGAAGAGAAGAAAGCTCATCAAAAGGTGAAAGAATGTTTTTGTCTTGAAAATTTTTTTTAGAGAAATCATTTCTTTCTCTTTTTTGATTTTCTTTGTCGTTTTGACGGGCTAAATCTTTTGAAGTTAACATAGTTTTAGAAATGATGTTTAAGGTCTTTTAATGTTATAAATCATAACAAAAAGTAAAGTATATTTATAATTCAAAAACCTGTTGAAAACGGGGATTAGGTGGAAAACTAAAAAATAAGCTTTAAAATGAGTCTTTTAAACCTTATTCTTCTCTCGAGAGAGGTTAAGTCCTAAATATTTATCAAAATAAAGAATTAAGGTGTGTTTTTCTGTGTCGAGAATACTTTTATCATTGATTAAGGACCACATTTTAGCTAAAGCTATAGAAGTATTTAAATCGTCATTCATAGCTTCTTCAAATTTTTCTTTATAGTTATTAGCCTCGAAGGTTAGCTCTTCTAAACTAACTCTTTTTTGTCCATTTTCAACAATAGTTTTAAATTTCTTTAACAACTTTTGATAAGCATTGTTTGCAGCTTCTAGAGATTCCCAAGAGAATTTTAATTCTTTTCTATAATGAGTCATCAAAAGTAAATAACGATAAGAAAGGGGAGAGAAATTTTTTTCTTTAAGATTTTCTAATCTTAAAAAGTCTCCACTACTTTTGCTCATTTTTTCTTTATCAGCATTTAAAAAATTGACATGCATCCAATAATTTACAAATCTTTGCCCATCTTCTAAAGAAGATTCGCTTTGAGCAATTTCATTTGTGTGATGAACTGGAATCAAATCGACTCCTCCAGTATGAATATCTATGTGTGGTCCAAGTACCGCGCGACTCATAGAGCTACATTCAATATGCCAACCAGGAAAACCGACTCCCCAAGGTGAATCCCATTCCATTTGTCTTTTTTTATCTTTAGGAGAAAATTTCCAAAGAGCAAAATCTGTTTTATTCCTTTTTTCATTATTTTCGTCAACAATTCTTTTACCCTTTTGCAATCCTTCAATATCAATATTTGCTAGCTCTGTATATCTCTCAAATTTACTAGTATCAAAATACAAGCCATCTGAAGTTTTGTAGGTATAATTTTTCTCTTCTAAAAGTTTTACCATTTCAATTTGTTCTTTTATATAATCTGTAGCTTTGGTCCAAATAAATTTTTCTCTATCAATGTTTAAATCCAAAAGGTCTGCAAAAAAAGCTTTAGTGTAAAATTCGGCTACCTCCCAAACGCTTTTTCCTTCCCTGAGAGATCCTTTTTCCATTTTATCTTCTCCTTCATCATCGTCTGAGACCAAATGTCCCACATCAGTGATATTGATTTGATGCTTCACGGTATAACCATTTTGGCGTAAAGTATTATTCAAAATATCCGCAAAGACAAAAGCCCTCAAATTTCCAATATGAGCATAATGATAAACTGTGGGACCACAAGAATAGACTAAAATTTTGCTTTTAGAGAGCGGTAAAAACAACTCTTTTTCTCTTTTTAAAGTGTTATAAAAATATAATTTTGCCATAGATTTTTTAATTTTAGCACATTTTAACTCGCATATTAATCACTCTAAGAATATGGTATACTCTTAAGGTAAAAATATGCCTAACTTTTTTCAAAAGAATTTTAAAAATTCCAACCTTAAATATATATTTTTAGTAGTTATTTCTATCTTTTTCTTTGGATTTGGATACTTATTTGGAGATTTGACCAACAAAAATGTCTTCAGTAAAGCTGCAGCTTCAGACTCTCCAATTATGATTCCTTCAGTTTTGAGCGAAGTCAAATATTATTTAACCAATTATTTTGTTTCCTCTAAAGCTACTTCCACTTTACCGACCGACGAAGATTTGGCTTATGGCATGCTTAAGGGTTATGTGAATGCTTATGGAGACCCTTATACTCAATTTTTTGATCCAGAAGAATCTAAACAATTCGAAGAGGATGTCAAAGGTAGCTTTGGTGGTATAGGTGCAGTGATTGGCTATAAAGATCAAATACCGGCTGTTATTTCGGTAATGAAAGATAATCCCGCTGAAAAAGCTGGAGTTCGAGATGGGGATTTGATTATTTCTGTAGATGGTACTTTTGTGCAAGGTATGTCTGTCGATGAGATTGTGCGCTTGGTGCGTGGAGAGGTAGGCACGACTGTGACTTTGGGAGTACTTCATAAAGATGAAACTAAAACTAGCGAAATTGCTATTACCAGAGGAGAAATTCATACTCCAATTTTAGACACAGAAATTATTAATGATGTCTTTGTGATTCATTTTTATTCTTTTACCGAAACTTCTTCTGTTAAATTTAGTCAAGCCATGATAGAATTTTTGAATTCTGGTAAGAATAAATTAATTATTGACTTACGAGGTAATGGTGGAGGATATTTGGAAAGTGCTATAGATATCGCTTCTTTCTTTTTACCGTCAGACAAATTGATTGTGATAGAAAAGAGCGGTAAAGGTTTACCAGAAAAAGCTACTTATTCTAAGGGTTTTAATTATTTTGCTAATAAAAATCTAAAAGTTGCTGTCTTAATTAATGAAGGCTCAGCTTCCGCTTCAGAAATTGTGGCTGGAGCTTTGAAAGATCACAAGGTGGCCACAATTATTGGTGAAAAATCTTTTGGTAAAGGTAGTGTGCAACAATTAATTAAGCTTTCTGATGGTTCAGATTTAAAGTTTACTGTGGCTAAATGGTACACTCCAAACGGAGTAAATATTTCTGAAAGCGGTATTGTTCCAGATATACTGGCTACCAGTTCTTCTAAAGTTTTACTTGATGAAGCTGGAGATCCAATTGATGAGCAATTAAATAAAGCTGTAAAAATTATTAGAAATTTAAAATAGTTTAAATAGTTTTGAGATTTGTCTTATGAAAGTTATTTTTATACAAAATGTAGCCAAACAAGGAAGAGTAGGTGAAATCAAAGAAGTGGCGGATGGTTTTGCGGTCAATGTTTTAATTCCTAAAAAGCAGGCTGTGATAGCTACTCCAGGAGCTATTAAAAAACTAGAAGCTGAAAAGAAAAATAAAAAAATTAAACAAGAGCTTGATAAAAATCTTTTCCATCAAGCTTTGAATGATTTGCAAAAGATTTTAGATGAAAAAACAAAGGGTATTTTAGAAATACTTGGGCACAAAAATGATGGCAAAGGAAATCTTTTTTCTCAAGTGAAAGAAGTAGATATTGCTGAAGCTATTTTCTCTTTAATAGGCATCTCTTTAAATCCTAGTCAAATAATTTTACCTAAAGAACCGATTAAGAAAATAGGGGAATACGAAATAGAAATTAAAGAAAAAGATTTAAAAAAGAAAATTAAAATCGCTATAAAATAAAAATAAATAAATCAAAACAAATCCCGCTTTCGCGGGATTTATATTTTATAAAACGCTGACTACTTTTTTCTTGATTGTAGTATTGTCAAATTTGGTTTGTCTTTTTTCAGTAAAAGTAACTTTACCTTCTTTAAGAGCAAAAAGAGTATGATCTTTTCCTATACCGACATTTTTGCCAGCGAGGTATTTTGTACCTCTTTGTCTTACAAGAATGTTTCCAGGAATAACAGCTTCTCCAGAACCTTTTTTAAGGCCTAAATACTTTGGATTACTGTCTCTCAGGTTTTTCGCTGTTCCAGCGGCCTTACGTTGTGCCATAGATTTAGTATATAATTAATTAATATTATGGGTGAAAGTATATCAAAAACTTGGAAAAAAATCAATGTTGAGTTAAAAGGAAAGCCATTTTTATCCATTATTCTAACTCTTATTTTATGTATTAGTTATTTAAGTTATAAGATATTAACCCATCCTAAGCTTTTTTCCGCTAAAGCTTTTGATTATCAAGCTTCCAATATCTCAGCTGAAACTCTAAAAAAAGCTAATTCTATTCGCTATATCTATGCTAGTCGCAGAGGCAGTAAATATTATTTTTACAATTGTAAATCTAGTATTAAAGAGACTAATAAAATCTATTTTGATTCAGAAGCCGCCGCCCAAAAAGCTGGCTACACTTTAGCCAAAACTTGTCAGTAGCTAGATTTTTTGTGATATAATATTCCTATAAATATAAAATTATGGCAAAAGGTGATTTTAGAGAAAGAAAAGAAAAAAAGAAACCAAAAAAATGTGGTTGTATGGGAAAGTGTAAGTGTAAAAAAGAATTTTAATCTATATCTTACTAGTTTAAAATAAAAAACATCTCGGGAACGAGGTGTTTTTTATCTTTTAAAATTCAAAATGGCTCTTCAAAAAGTCAAAAAATATGGTATATTAAAACAATGGGGAGGGGAGACTAATGTAAATATAAATTTGTATGTCAGGAGAGGAAAAAAAAGAAAGAACAGAAATACCTGTATTAAAAGAATATCTAAAGTTTAATAGTATAAGTTTCGATCAGAAACTGTTACAAACAAAAGTCAAAGAACCTGCTGATTTAATTTATGACAATCAAGGCTATCAAATAACCACAGCTGACGGAAAACATTTCGGAAAGCTAAGGAGCAACACTGATAAATATGATATAGAAGATGTTAAAAATAGAACAGTTTATAGGTGTATAAATACAAATAAGGTTCTCGAAGAGAAGTTGAAAGATATCTTGGAAAAAAAAAGAAAAAGATCTGATAAAAATATTATTTTACTCATTAAAGACTACTTAGCAGATCCTTTCACTTCTGAAGAAGACAGGTTGAGACATTACGAAAAATTTAAATCATCCTATAAAAATTTGATAGATGTTTGGAAAGATGTCTATTTAATTGATCTGAATAAAAATGTAATAAAATTATCAGATTAGAATTGGTAGGCTAAATACTCTATAAAAACACCCTTTGTGCTTTAATTCTACAAATGTCTATGACTCAAATTTTAAAAAATATAAAATCTAAACCTTATTTTTCTTCTAATGATTTTGTTCTGTATTTAGGAGATAGTATTGAATATTTAAATCAATTACCTGAAAATAGCGTAGACATGATTTTTGCTGATCCACCTTATAATTTATCTAATGGGGGTTTTTCTTTGCATGCTGGGAAAAGGGTTCCTGTGAATAAGGGAGACTGGGATAAAAGTAAAGGCTTTCAAAATGATTATGAATTTCATTTAACTTGGTTACGGGCTTGTTATAGAGTTTTAAAACCAGACGGAACGATCTGGGTTTCTGGGACATATCACTCTATATATCAATGCGGGTCAGCTATGCAACAAATTGGTTTTCATATTTTAAACGACATTTCTTGGTTTAAACCAAATGCATCTCCTAATTTATCTTGTAGATTTTTTACAGCTTCACACGAAACTTTAATTTGGGCTAGAAAAGATAAAAAAGGAAAACATTATTTTGATTATAAGTTAATGAAAGAGGGAGATTGGAAGGAGGATTTTATCAAAAAACCCAATTTACAAATGAGATCAGTTTGGTCAATTTATCCTCCTAAAACTTATGAAAAAGTCCATGGAAAACATCCTACCCAAAAACCTTTAGAGTTATTAAGAAGGTGTATTCTGGCTAGTACAAAAGATGGGGATATTATAATAGATCCGTTTACTGGCAGTTCTACTACTGGGATTTCTTCTAAAATTATAGGAAAAAGGAAATTTGTTGGTTTTGATCTTGAAAAAAAGTTTTTGGATGTTAGTATTAAAAGGTATAAAGATTTATTGAAATAAAAAATATGAAAAAAGGTGGAGTGGGTGGTGGAAATACATTAACGGGTTTAAATTTTGAAAGAGAAAGAGATTTTTTATCTGTTTTAGATAAATCTAAAGGATATTCTATAAAAGATAATATAATATATTTCAAAAATAAAGAGGTTGCTAGAAACTATAGAAAAAATAGTTTATATAAATACTTAGAATCAAGAGGGGTAGATTATAAAAATCATATAAGTAAAAAATTATTACCTGATGACGCTATTTATGTTATTAAAAATAACACTCTATTTATTATAGAAATGAAATTCCAAACTGTTGCTGGATCTGTAGATGAAAAATTACAAACTTGCGATTTCAAACTAAAACAATATAAAAAATTAATGTCTCCTTTGAATATAGATGTAGAATATATTTATATATTAAATGACTGGTTTAGAAAGTTTGAATATAAAGACGTTTTAGATTATATAATTTCTGTAGGATGTGATTATTATTTTGAATATCTGCCACTTAAAAGACTGGGTTTGCCAGTTCCTAAACAATAAAACAAAAGAGGCGTATTCACACCTCTTTTGTTTTTTTAGTAATTAAAATTATTCATTATGACATGATGTGCAGTAATAGCACCCATCCACGTTGTCAGCAATCTCCTTAGAGAAATTTTCTTTTACATAATTGATTGCGGTATGACAAGAAGTAAAAATTCCTAAAAATTTTTGATTTTCTGATTTTGGTAGAAGAGAACAACTAGAATTATGTACTTCGTAATTTTCTCCACTTTTAGAATCTTGTTTGTTTAAATTTAAAATATATTTATTCATATTTTTTATTTACCATTAATAATAAGTTTTTGTTCTTTATCCAACTAGAAATTTTACAGCTGGGTATATTCTTTATCTCTATCGATTCTTGCTTTAATAAATCTTTTCTCTGAATCTCAAGAACTATAAATTAATATTTTTTACTGAATTTAAACCCTTAAGAACTATTAAATTATACAAAAATTCAAACCCTGTCACAAATATTATGGTGTTTTAATTGTGTGGATAGTGTGGAAAAGTAAAAACATTCATACATTCATATTTGCCAATAGATATAAACACTTGTTTATTCATGATCTTTATAAAATGCTATAATCTACCTATGAATAATCTAAATCAAACCTTCGAAACCCGCTATAAAAACCTAAATGAAAAGCAAAAAGAAGCTGTAGATACGATTGATGGCCCGGTTTTAGTAGTGGCTGGACCAGGGAGTGGAAAGACAGAACTTCTCTCACTTCGTGCAGCAAATATTTTGAAAGAAACTCAGGCAACTCCTGGAAATATATTACTCCTCACATTTACTGAAAATGGAGCTAAAAATATGCGTGAGAGAATAGTCTCTCTAATTGGTGAAGCTGGATATAGGATAGCGATTTATACTTTCCACGCTTTCGCGAGCGACATTATGAATAAATATGCCGAATTCTTTTTTGATGGAGCAAATTTTAAACCAGCCACTGAAGTGGAAAAGATAAATATTATTGAAAAAATCCTAGAGGCACTTCCAAGAGAAAATCCTCTGACCAGTCTTCATCCTGAAAAAGGCTACGCCTATCTCTATGATATTATTGCCCTCATCTCCGCTCTCAAAAAAGGAAATCTCACCGGTGAAGAATTTAAAGAAAAAATTAAAAGAAATGAGAGTGAATATAAAGAGATAAATGAAAAAGTCAGCGAATACTTTTTAGAGATCGCAGGTAAAAGAAAATTTGAATTACTTCGCGATGTATATTTACAGATTTATAATGAATTAAATTTAATGGGGCAAAATGACAACAATGTGGCTAAGTTTTTGGCGGATATTTTATCTTTAGAGATAAAGCACGCTGAAGAAGTTGGTAAAGGGAACAATTTAACCAAATGGAAAGACCAATATTTTACCAAAAGCGAAGATGGCAGATTTATTTTAAAAGATAGCCGCGAAGAAAAGATCAAGAAATGGATGGCTGTTGAAGATGTCTATGAGAAATACAACGCCAAAATGTATGAGGTTGGGCTATACGACTTTGACGATATGATTTTTAAAGTTGGGCGCGAGCTTGAGAAAAATGAGGGACTAAGAAATGAGCTAGAAGAAAGATTCCAATATATTATGATTGACGAATTCCAAGACACTTCGGACTCACAGTTTAATTTAGTTTTAAATCTAACTAAAAGTCTGGTAAATGAGGGAAGACCAAATGTTTTGGCTGTTGGAGACGATGATCAGGCTATTTTCAAATTTCAAGGAGCTGAATTGGACAATATTACTAAATTTATAAAAAGTTACAAAGAAGTTAAACTTGTCACCTTAGATAAAAACTATCGCTCTACTCAAAATATTTTGGATGAAGCGAGAAAGCTTATTACAAAAATTGGAGACAGACTAGAAACTAGGTACCCAGAAATAAATAAAGAAATCAAAGCGGAAAATGAAAAATTAATCAAGGCTCACAAAGGAGAAATCGTAGAGAAAAATTTTGACAATATTCATAGCGAGTTTAATTTTGTAGCTAAAGAGATAGAATCTTTAATTAAAAAGGGAGTAAATCCAGAGGAAATAAGCGTCATCTCACGAACCCATAAAAATTTGAAAAACTTAGCTTCTATTTTTAATGAATACAAAATCCCTTATAGCTATGAAAAAGAAGAGAACGTTTTTGATAAAGAACCGATTAGAGAAATAATTACTTTGGTAGAATTTGCGGAAAGTGGACTTGAAAATATTAAAGAGGAATTGCTTCCAGAAATTTTGTCTTATAAATTCTGGGGTCTAGATAGAATAGAGGTTTGGAAAATAGGGGAGGTGGTCAGACAGGGAGAGATTAGTTTAGGAGAGTTTGGAGAGAGAGTTTATATTAAACCATCTTGGCTTAAAGTAATGTTGGAAAGTCAGAATGAAAAAGTAAAAGGTGTTGCAAAATTTTTAATAGAACTAGTTAGCGATGCAAAATCTTTACCACTCCTTCACTTGATAGATAAAATAGTCGGTACTCGTGAATGGGAAGTGAATCGTGAATACGACGATGGGGAAGAGGGAGAAAAAGAAATTAATTTTATTTCTCCATTTAAAGGATATTATTTTGGAAAGGAAAATTTTGATCACAATAAACCAGAATACCTAGACTTCCTTTTTGCGCTTCGCACATTTATTGGTTCTCTTCGCGAATACAAAGGTGGTGATACCCTGTATGCTAGAGATTTGAAAGATTTTGTAGCTATTTATGAAAATAATAAAAACTTAACCCTTTCTACCATTTCTCCTTTTGCGACTAGTGAAAAAGCGGTAGTACTTCAGACGGCCCACAAAAGTAAAGGACTTGAATATGAATATATTTTTATTTTAAATAGTGATGAAAATGAGTGGAATGGTAGGAAAGGTGTAAATAAAATTGGACTTCCAATCAATTTGCCACTCTTGCCGTCAGATGATGATATTTCGGACAGGGTGAGACTTTATTATGTAGCTATGACTAGAGCTAAACATACTCTTTATATCACTAATAATAAGGAAAAGTTTTCTATGCTTTTAACGGAAAAAGAAGAGAAAGAGAAAAACGAAATAGATGACGACTTGATTAAGACTTTATATCCGGTAGAGAAAAAGATATTTTTGGAAGATGAAAAAGCCCTTTTAAAAAGAGTTTTAGAGGATTATAAAATGCCGGTTACTCATATTATAAATTTCTTAAATATTGGAAAAATTGGTCCAGAAAAATTCTTGGAGCAAAATTTACTTCGTTTTCCACAAGCTATGAGTCCATCTAGTGTCTATGGAACAGCTATACACGAGGCTATTCAAAACTACTATCTTTATAAAAAGAAATATGAAAAGAATCCAGATCTTGACAGAGTAATCTCTTTTTTTAAGAACGCTTTAAATAGAGGAGCTCTTTCAAAGATAGAATACGAAAAATATTATAATTCCGGAGTGAAAAATTTGGAAATATTTATTCAAAATTTAGAGAAGCAAAAAGAGTTAGGGCAGATTGAAGTGGAAGTAAACTTTGCTAACGAAGGAGTGCAGATAAAAGATGTGCCAGCAACTGGAAAGATAGATAAATTAGTCTTGAATGGAAATTCTGCTGTGGTCACTGATTTTAAGACGGGAAAAAGTTTTAGAGATTGGAATGATGGAGATAGCAATTATGACAAAATAAAATTGCATTTCTTTGAATATCAGCTGGCTTTTTATGCCCTACTTCTACGAAATTCCAGAACCTATGAAAGGGTTAATTTTGAAAAAGGAATTATAGAGTTTGTAGAAGCTGATTCAAAAAATAAAGTAAATATTTTGGAAATAAAAGATGGTGAGGAATTTGAGGTTATCATAGATAGGGTAGAGTCTTTGGCTAATGCTATTTACAAAAAGATAGTCGATTTAGATTTTCCAGATACTGCGAGATATAAACTGAAAAAAGATAGAGCGGAAGAAAAAGATGAAGTCACCCTGAGAGATATTATTCAATTTGAAGATGATTTATTAAGTGGTAATATATAATTATGGCTGATAAATATAATGCAGTTTGGCTCTCCCATTCATCTTTTAACGACTTTTTAAGTTGCCCTAAAGCTTATTATCTTAAAAATGTCTATAAAGACCCTAAAAGTAGAAATAAAATCTCTCTAATTTCTCCACACACCTCTCTTGGCTCAGCCGTTCATTTAACTATTGAAACTCTTTTAGATTTTCCTTCAGAAAAGAGGACAGAAAAACTAAATACTTTAGAAAAAGACTATGAAAAAATTTGGCAAGCTAATTTTCAAGGGAAAAGAGGTGGATTTTTGAGCGAAGAGGAAGAAAAAGATTTTTTTGAAAGAGGTTTAGCAATGATTAAAAATATCAAAGAAAATCCAAATTTTTTATTAAATAAAATTATAAAAAGAGAAAGTTATTATAAGGGAGATATTTTACCAAACTTTTTTATTGATGACGAAGAAGAAATTTTGCTTTGTGGAGTACCAGACTGGGTAGAATATTTAGACGATGACACTTTGCACGTGATAGATTTTAAAACTGGAAAAAATGAAGAAAGAGAAGATAGTTCTCAATTACCAATTTATGTTTTACTTTTAGAAAATTTACAAAAAAGAAAAGTCTCTCGGGCTAGCTATTGGTATTTGTCCAAAGATAAGAAAGCACAAGAAAAAGAAATCAACAGAGAAGAGATTGAAGACCTTAAAAATAAAATTGTTAAAACCGGAAAAGATATTAAAGATTTAAAAAATGAAGCCTTAAAAAAAGACTGGCGAGAAGTCTTTTTTTGTGGAAGAGGGGAGGAGGGTTGTATACATTGTAAAGATTATGAGAAAATAGTTTCTGGTGAAGCAGAATATGTCGGTAAAGATATTTACAATAAAGATGGTTATATTTTAAATTAACTTAGTTTTTAATTTGTAAACGAAGAAGCTTGAGAGAATCGTAATCTATTTTTATTTTTAAATCTTTATTTAATTTATCAAACTTAGTCTTTAGTCCAGAGTCTTCTGCTAAAACTTTTTTAATAGCTTTTAATTGAATATTAGTATATTTTTTCTCAATTTCTTTCCAAATATATTTCAAATCTTTTTCTTCTATTTCTCTCCCTTCAAATAATTCTTCAATATGACTAATAATAGTATTGGTTTTTAAGCTTCTCTTTTTAGCAATTTCTTTTGGCAAAAGTTTTTCTTTGAGAAAGTCTAAAGTCACTAAAGTGGTTTTAGTTTTTACAGGTTTTTCAAAAGTTTCTTTTTCTAGTTCGTGAGGAACTAAATCCCCATCAGAAGCCAAGATAAAATCTTCTTGTAATCTTTTGAGTTTATTTTCCATTTCTTTACTAGAAAAATATTTTTCTAAAGCTTGACTAGCTTTCTCGGATCTAGCTCGAAAAACTTTATCTTGCTTTGTAACCCCAGGATTAATTTTTAAAGCTTTATCATGAATACCCAGAAGACAAATATTTTCAAATTTCCTTACTCTAGATAAGGCTACGTAACCCATGCCTGTACCAAAAGCTTTAGAAAGGTCAATTTCGGCAGCGTCTAAAGTCATACCTTGAGATTTGTGCACTGTAATAGCCCAAGCGTAGCGAAGAGGCAATTGTGAAATTTCAGCCAAGACTTTGCCGTCATCATTTACATATTGCCAATTTTCTCGAGAGACCGAAATCTTTTTTCCATCAAAAGTTTTAACTATAGGCATATTGGAGACATCAAAGTCTATAATTTCTCCCAAAGTTCCATTTTGATATTCGCGATTTTTATCATTTTTTACAAAAATAACTTTAGCTCCTTTTTTGAGATTAATACTTTCTGGAGCCAGACAGTTAGCTTTCAAAATTTCTACAAAGTTTTTCTTCCCGTTGCAAATCACTTCATAAGAAAATTCTGGAGAGTCAATTTTTAAATCACAATATTTTTCTAAATTAATAGTATCTACATCAATATTATGAGTGTAAAGTTTTAAAGTTTCAGTTTTTGTTTGAGAAGAAAGGTTTTTGTTTAATTTTTGAAGAATTTTATTTGTGTCTCTTTCAAAACGAATATCGTTTAAAATTTTTGTTAAAGTTTCACCTTCTTTTTGGCGATAATTTTCTTCTAAATAACAAATTATCGGATTTAATTCTTTCCAAGCTAGAGAGTTATAAGCAAATTCCTGATCTTCGTCCGGATAATCTTCCATCTTTCCATATCTTTTAACCACTGGTGGAAGCTGAAAAAAATCTCCACAGAAAACTATTTGTATTCCACCAAAAGGTAAATCATTTTTTCTAAAAGTTTTAAAAAGAGTATTAATCATATCAAGACGATTGGCGTGAAGCATGGAAATTTCGTCGATAATTAAAACTTTAACATTTGCATAACGTTTATAAAGTTTTTCATTTTGTTCAAGTTTATCTAAAGTATATTTATCTAATTTTTCATAGACACCAATTCCGCTCCAAGAATGAATAGTTTGTCCTCCAATATGAGTGGCTGCGATACCAGTAGAAGCTGTAATAGCTGGAGGAATAGAATGAGACTTTAAATATTCAATATATTTATTTAAAACAAAAGTTTTACCAGTGCCAGCAGCTCCAGTCAAAAATACCGAATGTCCCATTTTCATTATATCCAAAGCTTCTTTTTGAGTCATAAATTATTCTAAGTATAACAAATTTCTTTCTTTTTAAGTTGTGTAAAATATGTTATTTTGTATAAATGATTTTTAATCTATTTAATTCTAAAAAAAATCTTAAAAAAGAAGAGGATTTCTCTTTTGGTTTAACCAAAAAGCTAGTAAAAAGCATTTCTAAAGACAAAAAAGAGCCAAAATGGATGCTTAAAAAGCGTTTAGAGGCTTTTGCCGTCTATAAAAGTACTCCTTTACCAAATTGGGGACCAAGTTTAAAAGATTTAAATTTAAATGAAATTGTCTATTATGTGCCAAGTAATTTGAAAGAGCAAAGTAGTTGGGAGAAAGTCCCTAAAGAAATTGCTGAAACTTTTGAAAAATTGGGTATTCCAAAAGCTGAGAAAGAATATTTAGGAGGGGTGGGAGCTCAATACGATTCCGGAGTAATTTATCATTCTATAAAAGAGTCTCTTAAAAAACAGGGAGTGATTTTTGAAAACTTAGATACCGCTCTCAAGCTTTATCCTGATTTAGTGAAAAAATATTTCATGAATGATTGTATAAAAATAAATGAGCATAAATTTGCTTCTTTGCATGCGGCTTGCTTTAGTGGTGGAACATTTATTTACGTACCTAAAGGAGTAGAAGTTCGTATGCCACTTCAATCTTATTTTCGAATGAATAAAGAAAAGGGTGGACAATTTGAGCACACTATTATTGTGGCAGATGAAAATAGTTATGTAGAATATATTGAAGGGTGTTCTGCGCCAAGATATTCTTTTTCAGCTCTTCACGCTGGTGGAGTAGAAATTTTTGTTGGTAAAGGAGCTAAAGTAAAATATTCTAGCATTGAGAATTGGAGTAAAAATGTTTACAATTTGAATACTAAAAAAGCTTTAGTTTTTGAAAGGGGAGAAATAGAATGGCTAAATGGAAATACTGGATCTTCTACTACCATGCTTTATCCATCTTCTATTTTACTTGGAGAATATGCGAGGAGTGAAAGTCTGGGTATAGCTATGGCCGGTAAAGGACAATTTCAAGATGTAGGGAGTAAAGTCGTACATATTGCTCCAAATACTTATTCTGTCATTAAATCAAAATCTATAGCTAAAAACGGAGGAGTTTCAAATTATAGAGGCTTTGTGGAAATTGGCAAAAAAGCCAAAAATTCTAAAGCTGTAGTAAATTGTGACACTTTAATATTAGATGAAAATTCTAAAGCTCTCGCTGTGCCAGTCAACAAAGTTTCTAATCAAGATGTAGAAATTTCTCATGAAGCTAAAGTGGGGCAGCTTTCTCTTAAAGAAATTTTCTATACCAATCTCCACGGTTTTGATGAATATGGAGCACAAAGATTAATTATCGGTGGATTTGCTAATGAAGTTATTAAAAAACTTCCTTTAGAATACGCGATAGAGTTAAACAAATTAATTGACTTAGAAATAGAAGGAATGTAAATATATGGAAAAAGTAAAATACGGATTAAAAATTTATACTGATTTTAAAGAGAGTGAAATAAAAGAAAGGACTCGAATTATTAATATAGACGAGGCTAAACATCTTGAGATCAAAGAAGAGAATTTTGAAAATGATTTTCTTTCACACATTATTATAAATCTAAATGTAGCAGAAGCTAGTGTGAAATTTATTGGCAGATATAGAGCGGAAAAATCTTTATGTGATATTTCTTGCGTGATTAATCATAAAGCCGATTACACCAAATCCGAAATCGATATTAAAGGCATTGCAGAAGCAGAGGGAAAAATAATTTCTCGTTCCAATATTTTTGTAGATGAAGATGTGAAAGGTGCAGAAGGGGAAGAAAAAGTAAAATTTATTTTTGTAGTTAAAGAAGGTGGAGAAGCAGGGGAGATAGACGCTATTCCAAATCTAGATATCAATAGTCACGATGTAAAAGTCTCTCACGCTCTTTCTATCTCAAAAATAAAAGAAACTGATATTTGGTATGCCAATCTTCATTCTTTTGACGAAAAAGAGTCCGAAGTCTTTTTTAAGGAAAACTTTTTAAATTAAAACAATACTTAGTTATTGTCAAGGCTAAAAAGGCTTTATTTTATGATATTATTTAAGAATTATCAGGTTTTTATTATTTTTTTAGAAGACTATGTTAGATATTAAATTTATTAGAGAAAATCCAGAGCTTATTAAAATGGCAGCTCAAAAAAAACATTCTGATTTTAATGTTGACGAGTTAATAGAATTAGACAAAAAAAGAGTTGAATTTTCTCAAAAAATAGAAGAGTTTCGAGCTAAACAAAATGCTGTCTCAGAAGAAATTGCAAAACTCTCTGGAGAAGAAAAACAGCGTAAGATTGCAGAGATGAGTCTTGTAAAAGAAGAAATGAAAAAGCTAGATCCTAAACTAACTGAGATTAGTGAAAAATGGAAAGAGCTAATGTTGAAAGTACCAAATGTTCCAGATATGACTGTGCCAGATGGTAATTCTGATGCTGACAATCAAGAAGTAAAAGTTTGGGGAGAGAAAACGAAATTTGATTTTGAACCAAAAGATCATATTGAGATTATGGAAAATCTAAAGATGGTAGATTTTGAAAGAGGGTCTAAGGTACACGGTTTTAGAGGATATTTTTTAACTGGCGAAGGAGTTAGACTTTCTTTTGCGATTTGGAATTATGCTTTAGATTTTTTTAGCAAAAGAGGCTACAATCCTGTGATTCCTCCAGTCATTGTTCGTAAAGAAAATCTTTATGGCACTGGACATCTTCCTGGAGACGCTGATGACTATTATGTGACTCAAGATGATGACGCTTTAGCTGGTACAGCCGAAGTGCCACTTATGGGGTTCCATCGTGATGAGATTTTAGATATAAAAAGTCTTCCTATCAAATATCTTGGCTTTTCTCCTTGTTTTAGAAGAGAAGCGGGCAGCTATTCCAAAGATGTGAAAGGATTGATTAGGGTGCATGAATTTTATAAATTTGAACAATTTATACTTTGTGAAGCTAACCATGAAGAGTCTGTAAAATATCATGAAGAGTTAAATAGAAATACGGAAGAGTTTATCGAATCTTTAAAAATTCCATATCATACTGTTATTAATTGTGGCGGAGATTTGGGACAAGGTCAAGTTAAGAAGTATGATGTTGAGCTTTGGGTGCCAAAAGAAGAAAAATACAGAGAGATTTCTAGCGCTTCTTATTTTCACGATTTTCAAGCTAGAAGATCAAATGTAAAATATAGAGATGAAGAAGGTAAGGTTCGTTATGTACACTCTTTAAATTGTACAGCTATTCCTACCCCAAGAATTTTAGTTTCTTTAGTAGAAAATTATCAAAACGCAGACGGAAGTATTACTATTCCAGAAATTCTTGTTCCTTATATGCAAGATAAAAAAATAATTACTCACTCTTAAAAAGATGGCGAAAAAGAAGAAAAGAAAATTTAAAAAAGGATTTAAGGCTTTACTTTGGTTAATAATTTTGCTTTTAATAGCTGGAGGATTATTTTATTTGAATAATAAAAAAATAATTAGTTTTCAAAATATTTGGACGGAAACCAGTAATAAAGTTTTGAAAATAAAAGATTATTTAGAGAAAAAAGAAAAATCTACTGAGGCCACCGAAAATTCTCTTACCGATATTTTTGAAAAAGATAAGATAAACAAAGAAGAATATATTAGGATTTTTAGAACTCGTTTGCCAAGCAAAAATCTAAATTTTGCCTCTTCTAGCGAACCCTCTTTAAATGGAGACATGAAAATCTTTTTACAGGACACCAGAGAAGAAATGGGATATTTATACGTCAATATTAATAATGATCCAGAATATGTTTGGATTACTTTTGTTTCAGCTGTAGACGCTGAGCCTTTAAAAACAGATTTGAAAAAGAAATTAAAATATTTAGATTATTTGGATTTGAGATTTTCTAACAAAGTTTTTTATAGATTCCATAAAGAAAATGAAATTATACCTACCGTTAACACAAACATAGAAATGCCGATAGAGATTGCTACTTCTACCACAGAAATAAATTAACAAAGTATGAAAAATGATTTTATTCAAGAGCTGAAAGAGAAAATCAAAAAAGGAAAACCTTTAACCGCTTTAGCTCCTATGGCTGATGTGACAGATGAAGTTTTCAGAGAAATGATAGTTAAATATTCTAAACCTTCAGGTCCGGATATTTTTTGGACAGAATTTGTTTCAGCTGACGGATTAAATAGCGTTGGTAAGAAAAATTTGATGCGTGATTTAGTTTTTAACAAAAAAGAATCTCCGATACTGGCTCAAATTTTTAGTTCTAAAAAAGAGAATATTTTAGAAGCTATAAAATTAGTTTACAAACTTGGTTTTAATGGGGTAGATTTAAATATGGGGTGTCCAGATAGAAGCGTAGAAAAACAACTTTCTGGTTCAGCTATGATGAAATATCCAAAGCTCTCTCGAGAAATTGTTGAGGCTTCCAGAAAATTAGTTGACGAAATAAATAAAAAAGATAAAACTAGACACTTTAGTTTTTCTGTAAAAACTAGACTGGGCTACAACAAAATAGAATATGAAAAATGGTTTCCAAATATTTTAGATTTTGAACCAGATATTTTTTCTGTACATTTGAGAACTAGAAAAGAATTGAGCTTAGTAGAGGCTCACTGGGAAATAAGTTTTGAAGTTGTAGATTTTATTAAAAAATATTGCAAAGGAAATGATCTGAAGACTCCTATTATATTTTTAAATGGAGATGTTAAGAGCCCGATACAAGTCAAAGAAAAAATAAAACTTTCCACTTGCGATGGAATAATGATTGGCAGGGGAGCCTTTGGCACACCTTGGTTTTTTAATGAAAAAGAATTTAAAAAAAGAGAAGAGCAAAATTTAGATAGTAAAAAAGGGAAAGAGAACATTTTATACAGATTAGAAATTTTAAAAGAACATACCAAACTTTTTGAGAAAAAATTAAACAATTTCAAAAGTTTCAACTTAATGAAAAAGCATTATAAAGCCTATGTAAATGGTTTTGATGGGGCTAAAGAGTTGAGAGTAGATTTGATGGAAGCTAAAGATTATAAAGAGGTAAAAAAGATTGTAGATAATTTTATAAAGAATAGACTAAAATAGATTTATATTCTTGTCAAATTTTAAAAAACAAGCATTTTATAATATACTTTTAATATGAAAGATGAAAAAACGACCCAAAAAGACGAAAACGTCCGTCATTTAGCTTTATATAGAAAATATCGTCCTCAGGAATTTAAAGAGGTCTTAGGGCAAGATTTGGCCATTCAGGTACTAGAAACTGCCATTGAGCAAGACAAAATCTACCACGCTTACATTTTTGCTGGAGATCGTGGTACTGGTAAAACCACTGTGGCCAGGATTTTTGCGAAAAATATTGGTTGTTCTCAAGATGACATTTTTGAACTAGATGCAGCCAGTAACAATAAAGTAGAAGATATTCGTCTCATTATTGATGCTACTCAAGCTTCAACTTTTGGCTCCAGATATAAAGTTTACATCTTAGACGAAGCTCACATGCTTTCTAGATCAGCTTTTAATGCACTCCTAAAAACTTTAGAAGAGCCACCAAGTCATGTGATTTTTATTTTGGCTACTACGGATAAATATAAAATTCCAGACACCATCATTTCTCGTTGTCAGGAAATCAATTTTGCTTCACCAGATATTAAAAGTTTAGAAAAACTAATTACTTCAGTTAGCAAAAAAGAAGGTATTGAAGTTGACTCTGGGGCTAAAAAGAAAATCGCTGAAGAAGGTCGTGGATCATTTAGGGACACTTTAAGCGTTTTAGAGAAAATTTTAAACACCTTAAATAAAAAAGAAATTTCTCTTGAAGATGTAAAAAAGATTTTTGGTACAGTGGAAGACGATGAAATCTTTAATGTCTTAGAAGCTATTACTGAAAAGAATGTTTACAAGCTTTTAACTTCTCTAAATAATTTAAAACTTGAAACCAGTCAAATAGTAGACAGAGTTTATGTGGAAATAGTAAAAATGTTTGAACTAGCTCTTTTTATGAGATATTTGACCCTAGAGGAAGCTAAAGAAATTTTTATGGGACAAGAAGGGGAAAAGCTTATCAGAAAAACCAAAGCTTTAGCCGAGAAACATCCAAAAGTTATTTCTTCTGGTAATTTGTATAGTTTGTTAGAAATAGAGAAAGAATTAAATCAGAATTCAAATCTTAAGAAGAGTATATTAAAAACTGGTTTGATTAGAATATTAGAGAATGTAGAATAACTAAATCTGAAGGCTAAATCAGGTTTAAGATAGATTAAGTCTTTATATTAATAAACAAAGCTTTTCTTGTTTTTTATATGTATAGTGTCGTAAAAGAGAGATTGTGCGACACTGTATAAATTAAAACATCCTAAACCCTTTTTCTTATTAAAGCACTTTTATCAAGATTCAAGATTTTTAATATAAACAAAACACACGGTGTCGAACCGTGTGTTTTGCTAGTCACCCAGACTATTAATATTTTGTAGATTCAATTTCTTGAATCTGTAGGAGAGACAGAAATGTGGGATTTTTCTATCTCCCCTATTAAAAAGTATAGCAAGATATCAAAGAGCGAAAAGATTTACAAAATTAAAAAATATTGTATTATTTTTTACCAAAAACTTCTAATTCTATTCCTGTAGTAAACTTTACAATCGAAACCACACCTTTCCAAAAGCGTTCAAAGATTTCTGGCAAATTGACGCTTTTAAAAATATAGAAGAAATCAAATTTTCCTTTCTCATGATTTCCTTTAGTCAAAGTAGCGCAGATAGCCGAATAGCCCAACAAGAAAGCTATAAAACAATAAATTATAAGTCTTAATAAATATATTTCTACCACCATATAAAGAAATTTCTTTTAACAGTCAAAAAGAAACCTAGGACTATACCGAGGATGAATAGGAGAATAAATAAAAGTAATAAGTCGTTTAAAGCCATTCTGATTAACATGGTTTTATACTACAATATTCAAAAAAAGATTGCAATTCTTTAAAAATTTACTAAAGCTTTCAAAGCATTATCAATTCTAAGCAGAGATTCTTCCTTACCTAAAATATTTAATAAAGATTTTGGATCTGGAGATTTATCTTTGCCTGATAGAACGTAACGTAATGGCCAAAGTATGTCTCCTTTACCTTTTTCTTCGGCTAATTTGTATATTTCTTCCCAGCACTCTTCTATTTCTTTTGATTCAGCAAGAATGTTTTTAATTAGATTTAAATTGATTACAGCATTATCTTTATCTGACTTTTTCCAAATTATCTCTGAAGGATTATTATAAACTGGAGCGTTAAGGTAAAAATCTAATTCTCCATCTTCTTTCATTTTTTTCAATTCTCCATAATAGCTAAGTCTGTCTACTAAAATCGGTCTTAATTTTTCTAACATAACAGAAGTATATTTTTCAGATTCTGGTAAATATTTTTTAAGATATTCTAATTGTTCTGCTTCAGATTGAAGTTTGATATATTCCTTATTAAACCAATTTAGTTTTTCAATATTAAAAACCGCTCCACCTTTTTGTACCCTTTCTATATCAAATTTTGAAATAAGCTCTTCCAAAGAATAAATCTCTCTTTCTCCGCCCGGATTCCAGCCTAAAAAAGCTAAGAAATTTATAAAAGCTTCTTTTAGGTAACCGTTGTTTTTATAATGTTCCACAGAAACTATTTCTCCGTGTTTTCTTTTAGAGAGTTTTTCTTTGGTTTCTGAAAGAATTAGTGGTATATGAGCATAAGTAGCTCTCTCTCTTTCTCCAATAGCTTCCCAAATCAAAATTTGACGTGGAGTGTTAGCTAAATGTTCTTCCCCACGAATAATATGAGTTACATTCATGAGAATATCATCTACAACATTGGAAAGATGAAAGACTGGTTCGTCTAAACTTTTAGCAATAACAAAGTCTCCAAGATCTGTAGTGTCTACTGAAACTTCTCCCCGAATAAGATCGGTGAAAGTGATAATTTTATTTGGATTTTTAAAACGAATCACTTCGTCTCTTTGACTTTCTTCCAAAACTTCTTCTTTAGAAAAATAAGCGTGACCGTTCTCAATTAATTTTTCTAAATATTTTCTATGAATAGGAAAATTGTCGGACTGCTTTTTTGTCTCATCAAATTTTAAATCTAACCACTCAAAAGCTCTCAAAATACCTTCTGTAAATTCTTCTTTATTTCTTTCTAAATCAGTATCTTCTATTCTTAAAAGAATTTTACCTCCCTTTTGTTTAGTGTAAAGATAATTAAAAAGTGCAGATCTAGCTCCGCCAATATGAAGGAATCCTGTGGGACTAGGAGCAAAACGAGTTATTATATTATTGGTTTTTGACATAAAAAGCTTTATTTACAAAGGAAATATAACACAGAATCCCCTGTTTTTACTATTGACAATTCTTAATAATTGTGTGATATACCTATTTTTACAATCTCTTCAGCTATTGTCTCTGCGGCTCCGGCTTTAAAATTTTCAACATTATTAAGCTGTAATTTTAAATATTTTTCTTTATTTTCTAGAATATTTTCTATAGTGTTTGATAGAATATTTCTTTTCAAATTAATCTCTTCGATAACTACAGAACATCCAGCTTTTTCAAAAATATAAGCATTATTCATTTGATGATTATTGTTGCTATTGGTAATAGGAATAATTATTGACGGAATACCCCAAGCAGACAATTCGAAAAGAGTTGAACCTGCTCTGGTAATACAAAGATCAGCTGACTCGTAATATTTAGAAAGCTGACCAAAAGGAAAGTAAAAGTAATTTTGTCTATTTGGATTATTTTTTAACAAGACTTCGCTAGCGATTTCTACTGCTTTTAAATTGTTATCCCCCACTTGATGAATCACATTATATTTTTCTAACAATTCTGGTAAAATTTCTAAAACTGTATTGTTTATAATTTCACTTCCTTGCGAGCCACCGATTACTAAAATATTTTTTCTTTGATTTTCACTATGAATGATTTCATTTTTTGTATCTAAAAGTTTTTTTTCAATTTGAGCTTTCGTAGGCAAATATTCTTGCATAATAGGTTGTCCGGTATAAGCAGTCTTTTTAAGATTAAAATATTTGGCGGCATCAACATAACTAACGGCAACTCTTTTCGCTAATTTAGATGCTAGAATATTACTTCTACCTGAAGCTGAGTCACTTTCGTGAACAATAATAGGAATAAATAAAAATTTAGCTGCAAAAACCACAGGCATACTAGCATAACCGCCTTTAGCAAAAACTACATCTGGATAAATTTTAAAAAGATGATATAGGGCTACAAAAAAACCAAAAATAGATTTTAAGGGATCTAGAAAATTTTTCAAAGAAAAATAAAGCCTTAATTTCCCAGCAGGAATTTTTACAAATTTTATTTTTTTCCTTTCCAGTAATTGCTTATCATATTCTTTATCTGACAAGAAAAAAATCTCAGCGTCAATAATTTTTTGAGCCTGAGCTTCTTTTTCTACCTTTTCAGCTACAGCTATTAAAGGGTAAAAATGTCCTCCTCCCGCTCCTGTTAAAACAACTCTCATAATCTTTTATTTGTTAATTTATATTAATATAATTATATCTTATATGTCCTGAAAAGAAAACTATATCTCTACTCTGTGACGAGAAATATTTAACAAAACTCCTAGCTCAAACATTAAAAATGTGAGAGAAGTTCCCCCTTTTGAAACCAAAGGAAGTGGAATACCCGTTAAAGGAGTGATGCCAATAGATGAACTAATATTTAAAGCCATTTGGAAAAAGAAAGTCGAAATTATGCCTATAATTAATAATTTTCCAAAACTATCAGTGGCTCTTTTGGAAATAAAGATACCTCTCATAATAATAGAAAAAAAGAGACTTAATAGAATGATTGATCCGACAAAACCAAGCTCTTCAGCATAAACCGCAAATACTGAGTCTGAAATTTGTTCTGGTAAATAATTGAATTTTTGTATAGATTGTCCTACCCCTCTACCAAATAGACCGCCAGAACCTACAGCTATCAAAGACTGATTTAAATGATAGCCAGAACCTAAAACTTCTCTTTCTGGTTGTATAAAAGTTAAAACCCTTTCTTTCATATAAGGTCTGACTTGAATCAAAACCAAAAAAGTTAAAATTCCGGCAACTATTAAAATCAACACATCTCTCATTTTTGCTCCACCTACAAAGTACACAATAAAAGCCGGAATTAAAACAACTAAAAATGTTCCAAAATCTGGTTGAACCAAAAGTACCAAACCCACTATAAATACAAAAGTCAAAAAGGGTAAAAGTCCAAATTTTATTTTGTTAAATTGTTTAGAATATTTGCTACAGTAGGCAGCGATTAAAATTACGCTAGCAAATTTCAATGATTCACTAGGTTGAATCGAGATATTAAAAATATGAATCCAACGATTAGACCCATTATAAGCGAATCCTAAATTTGGGATAAAAACGCTTAAGGTAAACAAAACAGCCAAAATAAATAAAATGATAGAATATTTTTTATAATATTTATAATCTATTTTAGAACCTATAAAGAGTGCCAAAAATCCAAAAATAAAAACATAAAACATCTGGGATTTTACGACAGAAAAAAATTTTAATTCGTTACTAGGAAGTATACCTAGAGCTGCTGACAAGAAAATTAATATACCAACAACAATCAAAACTATGATTAAAATCAAAAAAACTTTATCTACTTTCAATTTACTATTTTTAAAATTCTGAAAAACTTTTGCCATAAATTAGGATATGATGTATATAGCAATACCAAGTAAAGCGAAAATTGCTCCAAAAATCCAATATCTCATCACCACTTTTTCTTTACTCCAACCAAGATACACAAAAGTGTTGTGAATTGGTGTAACGGGAAAGATTTTCTTTTTCCTGAATTTTTTAGATAATAATTGCAAAATGGTGGTTATTTCGGTAATCACAAAAGGCATAGCAATAATTAAAAGCAAAAATACAGCATCAGTCATTACAGCAATTAAGCCAAGCAATATGGACAAAGGCATATAACCTACTTCTGAAAGATAAAATCTAGCTGGAGGTATATTAAACCAAAGAAAAGCCAAAATTCCTCCAACTACCACAAAACAAAGAGTAGCAATGTCTATTTGGTTATTGATAAGAGCTATCACGCCATAAGCTGAATATAAAATAGCGAAAAGCCCACCAGAAAGGCCATCTAATCCATCTATGTTTGAAGCTCCGTACATTCCTAAAAAGACCAAAATGAATAGTAGTATTATATATTTACCAAAATAAATCTCCCCCAAAAACGGAATCGTGAGAGTTGTAAAATCAAGTTTTAAGAAAAACCAAAGCCCAGCTACTATGGCAAAAGCTATAACAAATATTAAACGAATCTTGAGAGGCATACCCACTTCTCCTTTTTTTTTCACTTCTAAGACTCCAACTGAAGCCAAATCGTCTAAAAGTCCTATTAAGGCTGCCAAGATAAAAATGATTATTGGAAGCCAGGTTTGATTTCTAGAAATAAAATTTAGTTTTTCAAAAATATTAAAATGAAAGAAATCTGGCAAGATTGCGTAAAGTAAAATACAAAATAATACAGAAAAAACAATAATCAGCCCTCCCATTCTAGGAGTTTCTCTTTTTCCATCATTCAAAATGGAGGCAGTAATGGTAGCTTGATTACCATCAATAGTTTTGGCTACATTTTTCTTTTTCCAAAGCTTTTTTTTGTAAAGAAAATCCGACAAAATCGGAGTAATTAAAATTCCAAAGAAAAAGGCCGTAATACTAGGCCAAAGTATTTTAAAAATAGAAAGAGATGAGAAGGCAAGTTCTAAATTTTGCCCACTAATTGGTCCAGGCATATGTTTTTATTGTTTTATTAAATAATAAAAACATTATATCACTATTTTATCTTTGCAAAACCTTGACAATTTTTGATTATTTTCTAGAATCAATTACAGTTTGATACAACTTATCTACATCCGTAAACCGATCTTCTATTGTAGAACTTAAAACTACAATCACAATTGGACGATTCACATCATAATCAAACATTATAGCTAAATTTCCTCCAGCTAAATCAGTAAAGCCTGTTTTGGAAGCTAAAAGACCGACTGACTGACTAGCATAAATATTTGTATTAGGAATTTTATACAAATTTCTATAATCAGAATAGATGTCCACTTGAGAATCTATGGTGTATGACATAATGTCTGGAATTAATTCATAACTTTTAGCAAAAAATCTTGCATATTCTGCCGCTGTTCCTACTCCACCAAGCACTTCGCCATAGTCTAAGCCGGAAGCAGAATTGAAACGAAAATTTTTAAAACCTAAACTTTTTACATAATCATTCATTTTTGAAACAAAAGCAGAATTTGAGGTGCTCACAGTAGAAGCAATTATGTCCATAGAAGAATTAGAAGAAATAGCTAAGCCATATTTCAAAAGAGCGTCCATCTTCCAAATTTGTCCTTCAGCCATACCTAAGTCTAACTTTTCATCTTCTCTCATTAAATCGCTTTTGATTGTAATATTGGTGTCTCTATCTTTTAAATTTACAGCTGTGGCTGCAGTGACAACTTTTGTAAGAGAAGCTAAAGGTAAAATCGTATTAGGATTTTTAGAATATAAAATCTCATCATTTCGAACATCATAGACCACATAACTTTTTGCCACAATATTCTCAGAAAGACTTTTTGTTTCAATTTTTTGAGAGCTGTGTCTATTGTTAAGCTCATTTATATTTTGATCAAACAATTCTTTTTTTGATTTGTTAATCAAGTTTGCATATTTATTATTAATCTCTAAAGGATTTTTTCCTAAAAACTGAGGCAAAGTATCTAAAGATACCACCAATAAAATTGCAGCTATTACAGTGGTCACAGCTAATTTTTGCAGACTTTTTTGTTTTATCAAATCTCCCGTTTGCTTCATAATTTTATTATTTTAAATTTGAAGAAGTTTCTTCTTTTTCTGTTTCCAAAACTTCTTTTAATCTCTCTGAAAAATCAGTTTTTATCTTCTCATATTCTGGTAAGTCTTCTATTTTTGTTAAACCTAACATTTGCAAGGCTTCAGTAGAAAGAGTATATTTTTCACCTTCTCTTTTTAAAAGTCCCCGCACTGAAAGAGAGCGAATACTTTGAGAAGATTGTATTCCTCGAATAAAAGATATTTCAGATTTTGTAGAAGATCCTAAATAGGCGCAAATTGTTAAGACCTGTAAAGAAGCTGGAGTCAATTCTCCTTCCAACTCATCAGCACGAATCTTTTTGGCGATTTCATTTAAATCACTATTTACTGCGATAGAATATTCAGATTTATTTTCGTTTTTAGATTCATTTTTTATAATAACTAAGCCAATTTTAGAAAGAGAAATTTCTAAATCTTTTATAGCTTCTAAAATAATTTCTTCAGGCAATTCTTCATCGCCTAGAAAAGTTTTTAATTTTTGTATGTTTATGGGCTCATTATATAAAAAAAGAATCGCTGAAATCTTTTTTGTTAAATCGTAATTTGGCATAAAAAAATTATAGCATACTATATTTTACTAATGTTTATATCATTAAATCCTTGTCCTTGTTCAGCGTGCAAGACTCCATTTTTAATAAGCTCAAGCATAGCTAAAAATGAGACTATAAAAGCAGATTTTTTTTCTTCTAAAGTCTTAGTTTCTCCAGAAAGAGAGTTGGAAAAATCTTTGAAAGATAAGCTGAAACTACTTTTCACTCTCTCTAAAAGTTTCTCTATAACATCTTCTATTTTTAAAACTTGACGAACAGCCACTTGTTTCAATCTTTCTTTTTTAGGTATTTTTAAGAGTGAAGCTATAGCTATAGAATGAAGCAAAACCGTATCAACTCTTTTATCCCAAACAAAAACATTTTCTTTATTTTCAAATTTAGAAACATTGTGTAGTCCATTTTTTCCAAAAATTTTATTAACATTTTTGCCAGCCTCTAAAACTAGTTTATATAATTCAAGTTTTTTTTCTAAATTAGAAACAGACTCCTGCTCTTCTGAAGAATAAGAAATTGTAGGAAAAAGAGATTTGGCTTTGATTAACATCAAAGTAGAAGCTACAGAAATAAATTGAGAGATATCTACAATATCTTTTTGCCCTCTGTCCCCCATTTCTTTGATATAAGTAATATACTCATCAGTAACCTGACTTAAAGAGAATTCATTAATAGAAAGTTTTCTTTGTTCAATCAGCTCTAGCAGTTTAGAATATGGCCCAGAAAATCTTTCCAGGGTTACGCTAAATCTTTCTGTCATAATATTACATCAATTATATCACGCTTAAAAATCCAAGCCTGTTTCCTTTCTAACTTTTTTCAACATGAGACTTGCTTTTTTGTTAGCTCTTTTAGAGCCAGATTTTAAAACTGAAAGCATTTCTTTTTTTCCTTTAGGAGTATTCAAATAATAATTATATTTCTTTTTCATTTCAGAAAAATAAGAAAGAATGGTCTTTAAAAGTTCTTCTTTGGCCTCTTTATAGCCGTAAGGATTTTTATCGCTATTTAAAAATTTCTGTCTTAGCGCCTCATCTTCTTTTTTGTTTAAGAAGATCTTATGAATCTTATAAATTAAAACCTCATCTGGATTTTTCTTTTCATTTGGAGCTTTGCTGTCAGTTTTGATGTTCATAACTTTCTTTTTTATTTCCTCATCTGAAGCAAACATTGCTATAGCATTGCCTTTACTTTTGCTCATTTTTTCTCCATCAATACCAGGAATAACTTCCAACTCTTTTACAGAATAAGCTTTGGGAGATTTAAAAGTGTTTGTATTATAAGCTCTGTTATATTTGCCAGCAATTTCTCTAGTCATTTCCAAATGCTGTTCTTGATCTTTTCCAACAGGAACAATATCTGCCCCATAAATCAAAATGTCTGCTGCCATTAAAACTGGATAATTTAAGAGACCAATATTCACATCTTTTTTCTCATTAGCTTTATCTCTTTCTTTGTCTTTAAATGCGTGAGCTAAAAATAGCATAGGAAGAGGTGTGACAGTATCCAATATCCAAGTCAATTCTGTAACCAAAGGCACATCGCTTTGTTTAAAAATGGCGACCTCCTTCTTATTAAAACCACAAGCTAAATACGCAGCAGCCGTTTCTAAGATTTTATTATTTCTTTCTTTTTTGTCTATCAAAGTTGTCATAGAATGATAATCTGCCAAAAAGATATAAGACTCGTAATTTCCAGAATTCACTAACTCCACCATTTGTTTGATGGCTCCAAAATAATTCCCAAGATGAAGCTCTCCGCTAGTTTGCACTCCCGACAATAACACTTTTTGTTTTTTCATAATTTTTACAATACTAATCTTCTGTAGTAGTGGTAGCTGTTTCAGAATCAGAAACTGTTGATACAATTTCTGCAGTTGTACTAGCATTTAATAAAGATTGGACTTTTTCTGTATTTAAGAGTGTTGCCCTTAATTCTTGAACACTTTCATCGTCAGGTAAAATTTGACTCAAAATATCAACCAATTCATAAGCTTTATCATATTCTTTCGCAATTGTATAAGTGATAGCTAAATAGTACGCGGCAGGCACGCTATTTGAATCCAAAGTCAAAGCGGAAACAAAAGCTGTGTAAGCTTGATTGAGTTCATCTTGTGTGAGCTCTCCTTTATTTAAAATTAAAATACCATATTGCAAATAAGCTTCAACATTTTGAGAATCAGACTGAATAGCTTTAGTTGCATACTCTAAAGCTAGTTCTTGATTATTGTTTTGTGCAGCCAATTGAGAGAAAAGATTATAAGCTTCAGAATAGTTAGATTTTGTATTTAATGATTGCTGAATGGCTTCTAGAGTACTTGTGGAGTTTTGATTATATGAATATTCTAAATTGGCTAAAGTTAAATAAAGAGAAGGATTTTTTGGATACAAGGAAATAGCTGTCGTATATAATTCTTTAGCTTTTTGATAATTTGAATCTTTATTTTGTTTATCAAGATTCATTAAATAAACGTAAACCGAGCCAGAAGAAAGATAGTTGTTAAAATCTTGTGAGTCTATTTTTATAGCTTTTTCAGCAAAACTTACAGCATTATTAATTGAAGCTATAACTTCTTCTTGTAAAAGAGCTTTATCGGTAGAAGTTGAATTTGATATTACCCCAGCCTTAAATAGATAAAACTGGGACAACAACCTATAACCTCCATCATTTCTTTGTACAAGATTGGTGCTTTTAGTTAAATCTTTTTCCATTTGAACAATGTCTCCATTATTTCTATAATTAATTAAAGCGTTATTTGTGATATAAACAGATCTAATTCTATTAATGGATAAAATTGTACCAAATAAAAGCAATAAAAAGGCTATTAAGGTTATTAGATTATAAGGTTTTGAAACTTCATATCTTTTCCACTGATAAAATGTCCCCAAAACTAAAGCCAGAGCCAGAGCAAAAACAAAAGTAGCGATATTTATATTAGCAAAAAAGATCATTAAGAAAACAGAAAAGATAAATAATGTAGCTGTGGCTAGAAGATAAAATAGCTCTTCTTGATTAAATTCAAGATCTTCGCCGTCTTCATTTTTAAATTTTATTCTTTTGACTCCTTTAAAAACTTTAACTGTTGGTAAAATCAAAATTGCTAAAATAAATAATAATCCTATTACCCCAAAGGTCACAGCTAAAGTTGTTATTGCTGAAAAAGAAGAAGAAAATTCTACACTCCAATAAGAAGAATCTATAACAGATTGAGGTTTTTCTTGTTGCCAAACTTTATAAAAATTTGCTGGACCAGATCCAAAAATCCTGCCCTTTATTAATTCAGACTTAATTAAGCCTAAACTCAAATTTATATTTGGTTTAATAAAACCATAATTAATGCCAGAAACTTGGTTTGCAAAAGTAGAATAAGCTTGATTTAATTTTGAAGTTGGACCTGAAGAAAAAATAAACATCAAAGAAAAAAGGAAAGAGATAAGAAAAACATAAAAAGTGGCTGTTTTAAAAATCTTTACTTTTTTGGATTTTTTAGTAAATAGAAGAATAAATAAAGAGGAAAAAGCTAAGGCGTACCAAATGTCAGGAATAAGAATGAAAGATATTAATACTAAATGAAGTAAAATCAGTATTAAAGAAAATATTCTTTGAGCTTTGGTTGAAGCTATTGTTTCAAAATAGATTAGAGCTAAAATCACAATAACAGCAGAAGCGGTGGCGACAATATCCCAATTTTCAATAAAAAAGATAAGCTTACCAGCAAGATTGAACACTTCAAATTTTGCCAAAATTAAAGCTAGTATAGACGGCAAAGTGACTAGCAAGCTTCCTAAAGTCAAAACTCCCCAGGTCAACCTTTTAAAATGTTTGGTATAAGAAGCAACTATTAGGACCAGACAAAAAAGTGCAAAATAAGTTAAACCACTTTGTAAATAAACGTATTTACCAAAAAAGGAATCAAAAAAATCAGCTGTCAAAAAACTGATAAGAAGAATTAAAATAGGGAAAACAAATAATAAAATCTTTGCTATTTTATTTTCTGGTAACAGAATTTCTTTTTTCTTAAAAATCAAAATCGAATACAGAGCTACAGCTAAAGTTGTAATTATCAAAAGAGTGGTATTCCTTACCATTTCAGGAGAAATTAAAGAAGTTGAAGAGGAAAATTTGTAAAAAATGGAAAAAATCAAACCCAGAAAACTCAATAAAAAACTCAAAAACAATAAAACCCTATTCCACGATATTTTTTTTGTCATAATAAAATCAATAATCTATAATAAACAAGCTTTTAATAGATTTAATTATATCACACTCTAGACACCCTATATTAGAATTATATCTTTAAATATCTTCTGATTGCTAAAAGTGAAGAAAAGGTAGCTAAAAGCAAACTTATAATTAAAAGTAGTAAAAATAACACAAAGAAATTTTGTAGATAATATTGAAAAATATCTAAACCACTAAAAAAGTCTATAGTATTTTTAGCTAAATAAAAAGTAGTAGGAAAAAAGAAAATCATGGCTAACAAAGAAGAAATTACAGCATAAATACTTGACTCCACCAAAAACGGCCCTCGAATATGCATATTAGAAGCTCCTACAAGCTTCATAACAGCTATTTCTTCTTTATAAATGAAAATAGAAAGTCTTATGGTGTTAAATATAATAAGTGAACTAATAACAAGGAATAAAAGAGTTATCCAATATCCAATTGAATTAAATAAGCGAATCATGTTATTTAATCTGTCGATAGTAGGTTTTAATTCAAAATAGTTAATTTTATCTATAGCCGAATAAGATTCACCCAAAAAATCTGACTCTGAGCTTAAGGTGTTAGAAATATAATCGTAGCTATTTGTATCTTTCGCAAAGACGGTAAGCATAGCTCCAAAAGGATTGGTGTCCAATTCCGCTAAAGCTTGAAGAGTTACAGGATCATTAGAATGTTTTTCTTGAAAATCTGTCAAAGATTGCTCTGCCGTCACTAATTCTATGCTCTGAACCTCTGGCAAAGTTTTAATCTTGTTTTTTATATCTAAAATTTGAGAATCTTCAGCGTCGAGTTTAAAATAAATTTTTATATCAACTTTATTTCTTACTTGATTTAAGGAATAATCAAAAATTCCTCTAAAGAAAAAAAAGACTCCAATAATTATAAGCGTTGTAGTGAGTATGCCAATAGAAGAAAGAGAAACTGTTTTGTTTCTTAAAAAACTAACAAATCCTGATTTTAAAACTCTTTTAGTTGATATAATTTTCTTTTTCATATTTTTAAAAATTAATATTAAAATTAAATTGCATATTTTCCAATTCTTTCATCTTTCAAAATTCTGCCATCTTGCATAGTCACCACCCTCTTTTTTAAGTGATCAATTACTCCTTTATTGTGGGTGGTTAAAATTACAGTTGTACCTAAGTCATTAATCTTTTTTAAAACCTGAATAATATCGTAAGTGTTTACTGGATCAAGATTTCCTGTTGGTTCATCAGCTATCAAAATTTCTGGACGATTAACCAAAGCTCTAGCTATGACCACTCTTTGTTTTTCACCACCAGAAAGTTGATCTGGGAAATGAAAAATTTTATTACGCAAATCTACCAAATCTAAAACATTTGGCACATCTCGAGCAATCTCTTCGTCAGTCTTTCCAGAAGCTTCCATAGCAAAAGCGATATTTTCAAAAACAGTTTTATTTTTTAAAAGTCTGTAATCCTGAAAAACCACACCGATTTTTCTCCTAAAATCAGTTAAATCTTTTCCTTTTAATTTATTAACCTGACTGGAATGAAAAGACACTCTACCATAAGTTGGTTTCTCTTCAGCCAAAATCATTTTTATTAGAGTAGTTTTACCTGCTCCAGAATGACCAACAATTGATACGAGTTCTCCTTTATCAATTGTTAAATTGATATCATCCAAGGCAACGAATCCTCCAGGATATTCTTTTCTTAAATTCTCAAAATAGAGCATAAAAAATAGCGTTCTAGCTTAACTTTAATATTCTAACACATTTTTCTCTTTGCAAACATATTTATTAACAACAGAAAAATTCTATTAATTTAAATCCTTTTCAGCATCTATAAACTCATCCAATTTTCCTTTTTCTAAAACCTCTTCCAAATTACTAGTCTCCACTCCTGTTCTTAAGTCTTTAATTAATTTATATGGGTGTAAAACATAATTTCTAATCTGATTCCCCCACTCTATTTCGACAGTTTTAGAAATTTGTCTCCCTTCTAGCTCAGCTTTCTTTTTCTCTTCTTCTCTAGTAAACAATTTTGCAAAAAGCAAACTCAAAGCTTTTTCCTTATTTTTCTCCTGACTTCTTTCAGAAGAAATGTGAGCTGAAATATTTGTGGGCCTATGCACAACCCTGACGGCAGTTTCTCTTTTATTTACATTTTGCCCTCCAGGTCCTGAAGCTTTAGAAGTCTCAATTTCAATGTCTTCTTCATTTACACTTTCTTTAAACTTGTTAAATTCTAATTTTGGCAAAATAGGTAAAACTTCTACCATAGCAAAACTAGTGTGTCTTTTTCCATTGGCGTTAAAAGGAGAGATGCGAACAAGTCTATGCACTCCAGATTCATTTTTTAATTTGCCATAAACATTTCTTCCTTTGATTTCAAGAGAAAGATTTCTAAAACCTCCATGGTCATTTTGATTTTCGTGTAATTTTAAATAATTCCAACCATTATTTTCAAAATATTTTGAATACATATGAAATAACATTCTTGCCCAATCTTCACTATCGTCTCCACCAGCTCCAGCTAAAATATTCATGGTGGCACCACCAACATCAAGAGTGTCACCCCCTTCTAATTCAAGTTTTAGGCTCTTTATTTTTTGTATAATTTCTTGAGCTTGAATTTTATCATTCCAAAAATCTACACTATTCATCTGTATTTCTAATTCCTCTATTTCTTTTTGAATATTTTCTTTATCGAGATCCATATTTAATAAGAGTATATTAGAAAATCTCTACATTTTTAAGACTTGACATATAGTATAGATATATCGTATTATTAAAATTAGAAGTTCTTGCAAATAACAAACAATTTTAAATACAAACACTTAAAATCGAAAAAGATGGAAACAATGACACCCGAGTATGCTGCCATAATCTTTATGGTTATACTTATCTTAGGTTTTTTTACTTTTACCGCTTACTCAAAAAATAAGCTCCCTTTACCAAAAAGAACGGTAAAGAGAAGAAAAGAAAAACTGCAGAGATTAGAGACCTTATTCCTGGGAAAGAAGCTATTTTTAGATCTCACAACTGAAGATCTAAAACTGGTGGATGAAAATTTTATGCCTGTAGATTTGGAGGATACGTATGCAGATCCTAGGATTCGACAACTCTCGTCAATCTTACCAAAAAAATTTTTACCTCTCGTTGTAATAAAAATTTGGATATCAGGCAGAGATTACGGATTACAGTATTCAGATTTAACAGAAGAAGCTTTTGAATTTGAAATTTTGTATTGTGGAGATTTGCATATTATCGCAAAATCTCCAACATTAGGAGAAATTTATCTACCAAAACGAAAATATTCTGAGTTTGGGGAAGATAAAAAAATTAAAATAAAGTTCAATTCAAGTTTCGATTGTTATGGCTATAGGACCATAATTCCTGAAATTGTATAAAAAACATAAAGCCGACATAAAATGTCGGCTTTTCTTCAATAGTTATTTTTGAGTGATTTTCAGCATCTCTAATTAATATGAGACCTTAGAAATCTGAGCCATCTGCGAGAATCGAACTCACGACCTTCTCGTTACGAGTGAGATGCTCTACCGACTGAGCTAAGATGGCTTAAAAGTATTATAACAAATTGGAGCCAATAGTCAGGATCGAACTGACGACCTCATCCTTACCATGGATGTGCTCTACCAACTGAGCTATATTGGCATATTTTCTTGCAAAATTATTATAGCAAAAAATATATTAATCTTCAATTGAAAATATTTTTGATGGTGAAGTGTGCCCAGAAATCAATCTAACATTTTTCTTTTGTAATTCTTTTTTTAAAATTTCTAAAACTTTCTCATTGGCCCAACCATTTCTAGCTTCTTCTTTTACAGATACTAGATATTCGTCTTCTTTTTTTGACTTTTCAAAAGATTCTCTTTTTTGTTCAGTTTTTACTCTTACTTTTATATACATATTATTTTTTTAAGTTTTTTTCCTTTCTCCAATTTTCTATATTTTGATGATGTCCAGAAAGTAAAACTTTAGGCACTTTATATTTTTTTATTTTTCCTGTTTTTCTGTCTCCAATCAGTTTTTCGTAAATTTCTGGACGAGCATAAATTTCACTGCTAGCAACCCTATTTTCTTCCAAACTCTCATTATCGTGAAGCACTTGAGGAATTTGTCTAGAAATAGCATCTACCATAATCATGGTAGGAATTTCTCCGCCAGTTAAAACAAAATCTCCTACTGAAATATTTTCTATTTTTGAGCTTAAAATTACTCCATTCTCTTTCCAATCTTTTTTCTTTTGAAGTAAAATATCTTTAATGACTTTGTTTACTCTAGCATCCACCCCTTCGTATCTTCCACAAATAAAAATTAAATAATTATATTTTTGAGAATATTCTTTAGCTAATTTATTGGTAAAAATTTTTGCGTTTGGCACAAAATTTACAACTAAAATATTTTTCTCTAAAACTTTTTTATCTTTCTCTATTTCTTTTAAAACTTTTTCAAAAGTATTTATTATTGGCTCTACCCACAAAGCCATTCCAGGACCGCCTCCATAGACTTTTCCATCTGTGCGCCCGTGTTTATCTTTAGTAAAATCTCTTAACTGAAAAGATTTAACAGTAATGATTTTATTTTTTTGCGCTCTCCCCAAAATCGACTGATTAGTATAAAAATCAATAGATTCCGGAAAAAGACTTATGGTGAAATATTTCATAGTTTTGAAGCTATAATATTAAAAACTTCTTTATTTTCAATCTATTTTAACAGAAATTTAAGCTATAAAACACTTGACAAGTGTCTGCCATTATGCTATATTTAGTCTAGTTAAAAATTTGTACACAAAAAACATAAAATAATTAAGAATGGAAACAAAAGAAAAAAAACTCCTTTTTAGAACCATTTCTGCAATTGTGGCAATCTTATGTCTCACAGGAATTCTGAACATCAATGAGATTCTTTACGTATTCCGGGCCGGCGTCGTATTTGATGTCATTCTCGGAGGAGTGTTATTGTCAATATTGGTGATAGCAATCCTGGGTTTGATTAAAAGCAAACTCAAAAAATTAAAAGAAAAAGGAGCTTTAACATTTATCGCCGGAGGATTATCTTTAGGGATAGTTCTTGGAGCAATTTGTTTTGCTTTCAAATTGACTCCTATGCCGGAAGAGTTTAGATTCATCCTGCCATTTTTTATTACCCTATTCTTGGGAATAGTGGTAGGAATATTAGCCGAAATGAATTATTGAATTACTATTGAAATATTAATTATTTTAAAAAAACAAAAACCGCTTATTAAAGCGGTTTTATTTTTTGTTTTGATTAAATATTTTTGATTCCGTCCATCACTGCGTCCACATCATCAAGTCTAGATCTTCCTTCTCCTGATTGTGAGCCAAGCATTTCTGCAGGTTCATTGATTTTCAGATTAACTCTAGCATTGTTTTTCATTCCGACGACTCGGAGAAGAGTGCGGATAGCTTTGGCAGTTGCTCCTTGACGACCAATAATTTTACCCATATCATCCTTTCCTACGTCCACAGTTATGAGGACTCCCATTTCATCAACTTTTCTATCTATCTTTACATCGTTTGGATTATCTACCAAGCTCTTTACAATATATTCTACAAACTCTGAATCTTTAACCATATATTTTATTTTCAATTATTTTTCTAAACAAAACTTAATAACAAATTTATTATAGCACACAAAAAAATCGTTTTTTTAGTATTTTAACAACTAAAAAACTATTTTTTCTTTAATTCTTTTTTTGGTTTAGTGACTGATTTTTTAGGCAAAACATTTTTCTTTTTACCTTCAATTAAGTTTTGTTCTACAAGAAAGTTGTAAACTGTCGGAGTAACTTGAGCTCCTACACCTATCCAGTATTTAACTCTATCTGTTTTAAATTCTTTTTGTCCACTTTTGACATTATAGAATCCCAAATCCTCAATATATTTATGAGTTTTTGGTTTATAAGTTTGAGGAGTGACAATCAATTTAAAATGAGGATCATTCTTCCTTCCAAGTCTTTGTAATCTGATTTTTAGCATAATAAATTCGAATTAATTTTTATCTCGATAATATATCACATTTTTGTAAAAAAGAAAAGCACCTTAAGGGCGCTCGAGAGAACTAAAAAAATTATTCTCTTATTAATTCGTAGTCGATTTGTTTAAGATCTAAATTGGTATTTTTCACTCTAATTTTTATTCTATCTCCAACCCTAAATTGTTCTCCGCTATTTTCTCCAAAAATCCTAGATTTTTTCTCATCGTAAATATAAAAATCGTCACCCAAATCTCGTAACCTTATCATACCTTCCGATTTACTTTTAGACTCTTCCACATAAATTCCCCATTGAGAGACTCCAGAGACAATGCCGTCAAAAACTTGACCAAGTCTATAGCTCATATATTCTACCTGCTTGTATTTTATACTTCCCCTCTCAGCTTCTTGAGCTTCTTTTTCTCTTTTACTTGCTAATTCACACATTCTGTCAAAATATATTTTTTCTTCTGTTTTTGGAAAATCTTTTTTCAAAACTCTTGTTAAAATCCTGTGCAACATAATGTCGGGATATCTTCTAATCGGAGAAGTGAAATGAGAATAAAACTCAAAGGCTAAACCATAATGTCCAACATTTTGAGTTGAGTAAACTGCTTTTTGCATAGAGCGAGCAATATGAAGAGACAACAAATCTTTTTCAGCTTCCCTTTTTTCTCTTTTTAATTTTTCCATTAATTTGTTTAATTCGGAAGACGGAATTAAACCGTCTATAAATCTGACTTTTTCACCAATAGAACGAATAAACAAATCCAACTCATGCATTTTTTCAGCATCTGGAACATCGTGTATTCTATAAATAGAAATAATTGGTGCATTATTTTTCACCTGTTCGTCATAAACAAATTTTGAAACCCTTCTGTTGGCTAAAAGCATAAACTCTTCAATCAATTGATTGGCTTCCGTTAATTCTTTAGTATAAACATCTATTGGCACACCATTTTCATCTAATTTAAATTTTACTTCTTCTGAATCTATAACCAAGGCCCCATTTTCAACCTTTTCTTTATCTAATTTTTTAGCAATTTCATTTAAAATGAATAATTCTTCATGGTAGGGAGCTTTTTCATTTTGAATACTTTCTAAAGCTTCTTCGTAAGTAAATCTTTTATCAGATTTAATAATTCCTCTACCAAACCATTCGTTTTTTATTTTAGCCTCTTTGTCCATTTCAAAAACTGCGCTCATAACCAATCTTTCTTCGCCCTCTACAAGAGAACATAAATCATTAGACAAGACTTCTGGGAGCATTGGTATTGTTCTGTCTACCAAATATACACTAGTCTCTCTGAAAATAGCTTCTTCGTTCATTTTGGTATCTTCTTTTAAATAATGAGAAACATCGGCGATATGAATACCAATTTCATAATTTCCGTTTTCAAGCTTTTTAAAACTGATAGCATCATCAAAATCTTTCGCATCAGCTGGATCTATAGTCACGGTTAGAATCTCCCGAAAATCTCTTCGTCCATTAATTCCATCACTATTTATGCGCTTATCTTCTTCAGTAATACCTTTTTGGTGAAGAGCTTCAGCTTCCCTTTCGACTTCTGGACTTGGTTCACTAGCAAAACCTCTTTCTAAAGCAAAAGCTAACATTTCAGCATCATTTTCTCCTGGTTTTCCTAAAACTTTTACCACTCTGGCAAAAGGAGACCTTTTTGGATCGTCCCATTTTGTAATTTCAGCTACCACCTTATCACCAACTTGAGCGTCCAAAATATCTTCTTGATGAATAATAAAATCAATGTAAGTCTTCTTATCGTCTGGCACTAAAAAATAGATGCCATTTTCTTCTTCCAATCTGCCAGCGTGAGCATATTTAGCTCTTTCCAAAATCTCTAAAACTTTTCCATAAAAAATATCTTCATTGCTTTTTTCTTTTTTTCTTTTTCCAAGCACTTCTACTTCCACCATATCTCCATGCAAAGCACAGTTTAAATGTTCGTGATCAACAAAAACAGATTCATTTTCAGTAAAAGCTTCATCTATTTTCTCATGGTGCTCCTGTAGACGAATATAACCATCACCTTTACTATTTAGGGTGATTCTGCCGTGTATCAACTTTCGAATAGACATAAATTTCAAAATTAGTATAACATATAACTATTTCAATATTCTTACTTCCCCCATCTCTTCCTTAATAAATCCATTAATTTCTAAACTCATGAGAGCTACCAAAGAATCTGTATAAGTTGTCCCAAACTCTTCTTCTATTTCTCTCAAGAGAATATCTTTTTCAATATTTCCAGCATGTATAATTTTTTGTAAAAGATTTCTTTCGTTTTTACTAAGCTCTTTTAAGATTTTTTGCAACTTTTCTTCAGCGTTTTTATCATGAAAATTTAAATCTAAAATTCTTTGTTGATTATCACTAATACGTAACATCTCCAAAATATCAAATTCGCTTAAAACCGGAGTCGCTCCATCTTGAATTAATCTATTGGACCCCAAAGAAGCTTCAGCAAAAATATTGTTTGGAATTATTCCTACATTTTTTCCATATTCCATAGCCAAGCGAGCAGTGATTAAAGTTCCACTTTTTTCTCCAGCTTCCACAATTAAAACCGCGTCTGAGATTGCCGCCATAATTCTATTGCGTGAAGGGAAAAAATAAATTTGGCTTTTCTTATCTTCTTCATACTCAGAAATCATCAAACTATTTCTTTTTAAAATCTCTTCAGCCAATTTTAAATTGTTTGCTGGATAAAGAATTTTAGAAGAGAGCCCAGATCCTGGAATAGAAATAGTAGGAAAATCATTTTGCAAAGCAAATTTGTGAGACCAAGAATCTATACCTGTAGCCAAACCAGAAACTATAATTATTTTTTGTCCAGCTAAATATTTCAAAAGATAATCTAAAGCTTCTTTGCCATAATTGGTATTTTTACGACTACCTACAATAGTTAAGATTTTATACTCTTCTCCATTAAAAGTTTTTTGTAAAAAATTATTTAAAACTTCTTTATTCTTAAATTTGAAATAAAGCTCTTTGGGGGTATCGCGGATTTCAAGTAGTGGTGAAAGGAGAGGATATTTATGAAAATCTTTTTTTTCAATTTTAAAAGAAGGAAACTCATCAAAAGAAACTTTCTCTTCTTCTATTTCTTGATTTTCTTCTAAGTTTTTCAAATCACTTTCTTCTTCTAAATTTTTAAATATCATAACTCATTTTAATTTTATCATATTAAAATTTTTCAAATAAAAAACTCCACACAAAGTTAAAATTTGTGTGGAGTCCATCTATTTTATTCTAACCCCTTTAAAATTAAACCATTTCCAGTTAGCTATATAGACATTATTATAATCGCTCTGATTAGAGATATCTATAATATTTAACATATCTCCAAATCTCCCTAATTCTTCATCATAATACTTACGTCTTGTATAACTACTATACAAAACACCTTTATAAGCAAAACATATGTCAAAAGCATAAATCTCATCTACAGGAGTATTATTTATAGTAACAATTTTAAAAGACCCGTCAGAATTTCTTCCTTTTAAAATATATGAATTTAACAAGAAAGAAGTAATATGATAATCATTCAAATCTCCTAATATCAAATGTGGGTTAAATACTATATTAGAATTTAATATAAATTGCTCATCATAAGACATTTCTTCATTTATATCATGAGAAATTGGAAAAATATTTCTACCTTGAAGATTTATTTCATCTGCTTTTTCTTCATAAGATTTATCAAATATCTCTTTTTCTGATTCAACAACTGAAGATTTATGATTTTCCAAAGAAGATTTCTGGGGAGTTCTAGAAGTACTATTTTGAGATGTTTCATTTTGAGACGGCAAACCCTGTATTGATCTTGCAAGCTCTTTTTTAATAATTTGCATTTTTGTTACCCTTGCTGGTTGTTTAGCATCTGGAAAATGTTCTCGTTTAATTTTTACGGCCCCATATCCCACTCCAGTACCAAGTACCAAACAAAACATAAGATTCCAAAAAGAAAACTTTTTTGCCATAGGGAAAAAATAAGTCATAAAGCTCACAAGCAAATCCCCTTTCCAAGTCTTAATTTCATGTGTACGCATAAGACGGGTGTCAATGTGTATCACCTTGCTATCTCTACGATATTCTGGGGGAATATAAATTTTTCCCCAAAATCCTAAAAAAGGATAAAAATATGTCCCAGACTCCAAAGTCTTAATCTCTTTATTCAGAAGCCTTAAAACCAAAACTCTTTCTTCATTAAATGGTACTGAGACCATAGAACTTAAGAAAAAAGCTGTAGCTAAAAAAATCTGAACAACATAACTTTCTGGCGCAAATCTCATGTCCTTGTATACAAGGAAAGCATAGATTCCGGCCCAGATCATGACTATCCACAAAATTGAAGATAGTGATTTGAAAATTGCTTTTTCCATCTTTATTGTTTTTAGTGTTTTTAATGAGCTATTGAGATATATATTGATTTTGAAAATTAAAAAGAGTCTAATAAGACTCTTTTTAACCCAAAAATAATACACTTAACTAAAATTAAAATACTACATTCCTAAACAAAAATCAAGGATTAAATATGTGGACCCTAGCGGATTCGAACCGCTCACCTCCGGAGTGCAAAACCGGCGCTCTACCAAATGAGCTAAGGGCCCAATTAAGGACGGAGGGTATTATAGCATAAGAAAATAATTTTTAAAAGAATCTTTTGAGGTGCGAGCGGGATTCGAACCCGCGAGTGGCGGTTTTGCAAACCGCAGCGTTAAGCCACTTCGCCATCGCACCAGTGAGACCATTTTAGCACAAAAATATTATATTTAAAATTTCAAAAAAATATGCTAGAATATTTTAAGTAAAATGCTCGGGTGGTGGAATCGGTATACACGAAAGACTTAAAATCTTTTGCTTCACGGCTTGCGGGTTCAAGTCCCGCCCCGAGCACATATGAATATTATTCACTCAATAATTTTGGGCATAGTAGAAGGCATTACAGAATTTTTGCCAATTTCTTCAACTGGACACCTAATTCTGGTCTCACATTTGTTAAAACTTCCTAGCACTGAAACTTTGAAAAGTTTTTTAATAGTTATTCAGCTTGGAGCGATTTTAGCAGTTCTGGTTTTATATATTAAAGAATTATTTAATTGGGAGACTATTAAAAAATTATTTATAGCTTTTTTACCAACCGGAATAATCGGCTTAACTGTTTATAAAATAGTAAAAGGTTATTTGATGGATAATATTTTAATAGTAATTATTTCTTTATTTTTGGGAGGCATAGCTATGATTTTAATAGAAAAAAATTATATTCGCAAAAATAAATACACCCATCCAGAATTTGATAAAAAATTGACAGGTAAACAAGAAAAAGGTTTGGATATTAAAGAAATAACTTACAAAAAAGCCTTTTCTTTAGGTTTGTGGCAAAGCGTGGCCATGATACCGGGAGTTTCTAGAAGTGGCGCCACAATAATTGGTGGACTTTTAATGAATCTAAAAAGAGAAACTATTGTAAAGTTTTCGTTTCTTTTGGCTATACCTACAATGTTAGGAGCTTCTGTTTTAGATCTTTATAAAAGCTATCATCTTTTTTCTTCGGCCGATTTTTTAAATATTGGAATAGGTTTTGTAATATCTTTTATTTTTGCTCTCATTTTTATCAAATGGCTTTTAGGGTATGTTCAAAAACATAATTTCATTCCTTTTGGTTGGTATAGAATAATTTTAGCTTTAGTTTTCTTTATAGTATTTTTCGTGATCTAAATTTAGAAAAATAAAAAACCCTGAGGCGACGGAGTAATTCTACAACAATAATTCGAAAATTAATGTTCTAGGACTTTCTTCGTGGCCACTAGGGTTTTAGGTGAGGCATCGGGTATCATGGATTTTATAAAGACTAACATTTTAATCTTCGAAAAGATAATGTGTCCCTCCCGGATCCTCTGATCTCTTTTAGAGAACTTTTTATCTAAATTCAATCTATCACAAGCATATTTTTTTTGCAAGTCCCTTTGTGGATAAAAAGCTATAAAAATTTCTATGCTATAATTTTAAAAAAGAAAACTTATTTTATGTATCTGAAATCCATCAGCATGCAAGGCTTTAAAAGCTTTGCTAAAAAAGTAAATATAGACCTAACCGCACCCGTGACAGGTGTAGTAGGTCCAAACGGATCAGGAAAATCTAATGTGGCAGAAGCTATTCGTTTTGTATTAGGAGAGCAAAGTATGAAAGGACTTCGCTCCAAAACTGGAAGCGATTTGATTTTTAAAGGATCCTCAAAAATTACCCCTCTTTCTCGAGCTAGTGTTTCTATGTATCTTGATAATACTTCTAAAAAGATAGATGAGAAAATTATTAATTCCAATACAGAAACGAGTTCTGCACTTTCTAATTTTATTACTTTAGATGAAATTGTTTTAACTCGCGAAATTTATTCTGATGGTACTAGCGAATATTTAATTAATGATACCAAGGTTAGACTAAAAGATGTGCAAGAGTTATTGGCTATGGCCAATATTTCTGTAGCTGGTCACACCATAGTCAATCAAGGAGAGGCAGATAGAATACTTTTGTCCAACAATGGAGAAAGAAGAGAAATGATAGAAGATGCTTTAGGTTTGAGAATTTATCAAATGCGTATTAAAGAGGGAGAGAAAAAATTAGAAAAAGTAAAAATTCATCTCAACCAGATCGCTTCCATGAGAAGAGAAAATCTTCCTCATTTAAATTATTTGAAAAAACAAGTTAAAGAATTAGAAAAAAGAGAAGAAGAGATTGGCTTTATTGATGAGATGTTAAAAGTTTATCTTTATAAAGAAGACATTGAAATAGAAAGAAAGAAAAAAGAGATTCCTAAAAATGGGGTAGAGGGTCAAATTGACGCTTTAGAATCAGAGCTACATATTTTATCTGATGCCAAAAGAGAAGCTGAAAAAAAAATAGACTCCGAACAAGAAAGTAATGAAAAAGTATTAGAACTATCTCAAGAATTAAAAAATATTGAAGATGAATTTAGGCAGCTTTCTGAAGAAAGAGAAGAAGTTTACAGGGAAAAATTAAATTTAGAAGTAGAAATAAAGTTTCTAGAGAAAAAACAGGAAGAAATAAAAAATCAAAAAAATATTTCTCAAGTAGTTGAAGATGTAAAAAATTATTTAATAGATAAAGAAAAAATCCAAGCTTTTGAGGGAAGTAGGTTTTTACTTTGGAAAAATATTTTTGAATTATACGACTTAAAAAGTTATGAAGATTTATATATAGCCTTAAAAGATGCCAACGTGAATGAGAGAGCTTTTTTTGAAGAAATAAAATACAAAGAAACCACAAAAGAATTTTCAAACTCCCCTATTGAAAACTTTTCTCAAGAAATTAAAAATCTAGAGGACAAATTGTTTGAAAAGAAAAACACTTTAGAAAAATTAGATGAAAATAAGGCAAGTATTTTCTCAAAAAAAGAAATTAAAAACAAAGAGCTAGACCATCTTAAAAATGAAGTCAAAGAAAATACTTATAAGCTAGACAACAAAATTTTGCAACTCAAACTTGATTTAGAAAAGCTTTATTCTCAAAAAGAAGCTATACGAATAAAAGAAGAAAATCTTGCCAACCAAGAACAAAATTTTGAAACTTTGCTTCAAGAGATGAGTAATTTGATTGGAAATAAAGTTTTTGATTATAAAAATTTTAACGAGAATACTATGCCAGATGAAGAAAGAGAATTATTTGAACTTTCTCAACATGATTTAGCTAAAAAATTAGAAAGAAGTAGAATCCGTATTGAAGAAAGTGGCATAATCAATGCTAAAGATATTTTGGACGAATATAATCATCTTTCTGAAAGAGACAACTTTTTAGCTGGAGAAATTTCTGATTTAGAAAACTCCCAAAACAATTTAGAATCTTTAATCAAAGATTTAAAAAATACTTTACTCAATGACTTTAATCTCGGTTTACAAAAAATTAATCATAATTTTAACAATTATTTCAGTGAGATTTTTCCTGGAGGTAAAGCTTCCCTTTCTTTAGAGAAAATATCTAAACCGATTGTTGATGGGGTCAATTTGGAAGAAGAGGAAGAAGAAAAAGAACCTGGTATAGAAATATCTATCAGTTTACCAGAAAAGAAAATTAAAGATTTACAAATGCTTTCTGGTGGAGAAAGAGCTCTTTCTTCTATAGCTTTAATTTTTGCCATGTCTTCTATTAATCATCCACCATTTATGGTGCTGGATGAAACTGATGCTGCGCTTGATGAGTCTAACGCTCGTAAATATGGAAAAATGATTCGCCGACTTTCTGAAAGATCCAAACTTCTTGTCATTACTCACAATCGTGAATCTATGAATCAATGTGATGTGCTTTATGGAGTGACAATTGGTTCAGATGGATCTTCTAAACTTCTTTCTATCAAATTTAATGAAGCGACAGAGTACGCAAAATAATTTTTAAATTTTACAAAACCAAAACCCTCTGCTATACTCTTGTGCTATAATAAAAAATAATTATTTTGTGGAATTTTAATTCCTAATTAATTCTTAAACTGTGTTTTTATTTTTAAATAATATTTTATATGAAATTAGTAATCGTAGAATCCCCAAGTAAAGCCAAAACCATAGAAAAATATTTAGGCAAAGACTATACGGTCCGTGCTTCTATTGGGCATATTCGCGACTTACCAAAATCAAATAAAAAAGCTTTAGATATTGAAGGCGGATTTATTCCTTATTATGAAATAGCTAAAGGGAAAGAAAAAGTTGTTTCTGAGATAAGATCTTTGGCTAAAAAAGCAAATGAAGTGATTTTGGCAACTGACCCCGATCGCGAAGGAGAAGCTATCGCTTGGCATTTGCGAGAAGCGGCTGATTTAAAAAAATCCAAAAGAGCAGTTTTTCATGAAGTGACTAAAGAAGCAGTCTTGGAGGCTATGAAAAATACAAGAGAAATAGACATGGATTTAAAAGAAGCTCAAGAAGCCAGAAGAGTCTTGGATAGATTGGTGGGTTATGAACTTTCTGGAATCATTTGGAAAAAGGTTCGATATGGACTCTCTGCTGGACGTGTTCAATCTCCTGCTTTGCGTATAATAATGGAAAAAGAAAGAGAGATTCGAAAATTTGTACCTGTAAAATATTTTAATATTGCTGCAGAACTAGAAACTATTGGCAAATTAAAAGAATCTAAAAAATATAAATTAGTTTTTGATTGCGGATTGGAACCAGGATTAAAACCGAAACTAAATTCAAAAGAAGCTGAAGAATTTGCTAAAAAAATAGTAAAAGAAGGTAGAGCAGGAACTTGGTATGTAAAAAATATTAAAGAGACTAATGTAAAATCTTCTCCTAAACCCCCTTTTACCACTTCCACGTTACAACAAACAGCTTCTAGTAGACTCGGATTTTCTCCTAAAAAAACCATGATGCTTGCTCAAAAGCTTTACGAAAAAGGATTCATAACTTATATGCGTACAGATTCTACCAATTTAGCTTCTTCAGCTATAACAGAGATCTCTTCTTTTATATCAAAACAATACGGTAAAAATTACCTAGAATCTCGAGTTTACAAAACAAAATCCAAAAATGCTCAAGAAGCTCACGAGGCCATTCGCCCAACTCACGTTACTACTTTGAATGCTGGAGCAAATTCTGATGAAAAAAGACTTTACACTTTAATTTGGAGCAGAACTGTCGCCTCTCAAATGTCTAATACCCAACTTTTGAGAACCAAAATCGTCACCAATATCAGAAACACAGAAGACTACCCGAATTTTTATATTAATGGGTCTGTGGTAATTTTTGATGGCTGGTTAAAAGTCGATCCAGAAGGTAAAGGAGAAGACATTATGCTTCCTAAAATAAATATGGAAGATAACTTAAACCTAAAAGCTATCAACAGCCTCTCTAAAGAAACCTTGCCCCCTAGTAGATACAGTGAAGCTAGTTTGATTAAAGAATTAGAAAAAAGAGATATTGGTCGCCCATCAACTTACGCTTCAATTGTCTCCACCATTGAAGATAGAGGTTATGTAGAAAAAATAAATAAGACTCTTATACCAACCGATACTGGCGAAGTAGTTTCTGACTTTTTGGAAGAACATTTTGCTAAATATATTTCTGACGATTTTACTTCTGAAATGGAAGACGGCTTAGATAAAATAGCTGATGGAAAATTAACTTACAAAAAACTTTTAACTGATTTTTATAAACCATTTCAAAAAGAAATTAAAGAGAAAGAAAAAATTGAGAAATCCAATAACTTTGGAGAAGCTCCTAAAGATATTAAATGTCCGATCTGTAATTCTAAAATGATTATCAAACTTTCTAAAAATGGAAAATTTTATTCTTGTTCAAAATTTCCAAATTGCTCAGGCGCTAGAACTTTAGAAGGAGAAATTGTGGAAGGACCAAAAGAAACAGGAAAAACCTGTCCAAAATGTGGGAAAGGTAAACTCATAGAAAGAACTGGGCGTTATGGTAAATTTATAGCTTGCAACAACTATCCAAAATGTAAATATATTGAAACTTCGGAAGAAGAAAGACAAAAGAAAGACACTGGGGTAAAATGTAACAAATGTGAGACTGGTTACTTAGAAGAAAGAAGAGGTCGTTTTGGAGTCTTTTATTCTTGTTCAAATTATCCAGATTGTAAATTAGCAATTAAAGCTCGTCCAACTGGAAACTATTGTAAATTGTGTGGAGAATTAATGATGGAAGGTACTAAAACAATCCCAGAAAGATGTTCGGATAAAACTTGTTCAAACCATAATCCTCATAAATTAAAAAACTAAAATAGTTAAACAAAAAAAAGAGAGCTATCAATTCATGACAGCCCTCTGTGTTCTTGATTTTTGAGATTCTAATTACATTTTTTCAGGATATTGACAGGAGGTAACTTCTGTCTAATAAGAACTTTGTCGGCCGTTTTTGCCAATTCTCGACAATTGGGACCAACCATAAGAATCTTACTTTTTGGCATATCAAGTAAATAAGTGTGCACACCTCTATAGCGTACAACACTGACAAACTTAAATTCCGTATCCTTAATGTGAATGAAAGCTTTGTCTACCGCAGATCTTTTTGGAAAATTGGGTAAAGCCTCCATTTTAAAATCCTTTAAAACATCGTTTAAGACGATATTTTCGAAACAAGTGATTTCTTTTAACGCCTGTTCACTCAGGCGAGTTTTTGGTGAACACATAATCAAACTTTTTATTTGTTAAACTTCAAAGAACACTATAAATATATCCTATCAAAACAACCTTTATATGTCAAACTCTTTTTGGTTTTTGCTAATAAACTAAAGATAATGATAAAATAAGTAAAATGGATAATTTAGACAACAAAAACCTTAACTTTAGCTCCGAGAACATCTCTATTCTTTTACACGGGATATTTGAAGTTGCTCCAAAAGAAAAACACTTTTCTGAAGAAGATAAAAAAATAATAGAAAAAGCTTTCAATTTTGCTAAAAAAGCTCATGAGGGACACCTAAGAAAGTCTGGCGAACCATATTTTATTCATTGCGTAGAAACTGCTAAAAATATTGCTAGACAAAATATGGGCGCCAACACCATAGCAGCTGGATTGTTACACGACACGCTAGAAGATACAGACACTTCTAAAGAGTCTTTAGAAAATGAATTTGGAATAGAAATTTTAACTTTAGTAGAAGGAGTTTCTAAGTTGGGCACAATTAAGTATAAAGGAGTAGAGAGACATGCAGAAAGTATGAGGAAATTTTTTGTAGCTTTGGCGGATGATATTCGGGTGGTAGTGATTAAACTTTGCGACCGTTTGCACAACGTTAGCACTCTCGAATATATAGAAGAAGAAAAAAGAAAAAGAATAGCTATGGAAACTTTAGAAATTTATGCCCGTCTAGCTGACAGAATAGGTATGGGAAAATTAAAAAGCGAGCTAGAAGACGAAGCTTTTCCTTATGCTCATCCTGATGATTATCAAAAAGTGAAAGATATGTTCGATTCTGTAAGTACAGCCTCAGAAGAATATCTTTTAAAGATTTTAGATAAAGTCAAAGAAGAGTTAAAAATCTTTGACATTAAATATCTAAAAATAGATCACAGATTAAAGCATCTTCACTCTCTTTACGAAAAACTTAAAAAACATAATTGGGATATACAAAAAATCTACGATATTGCCGCTATGAGAATTATAGTTGAAGATTTGGCTACTTGCTATCAGGCTTTAGGTGTTATTCATGGGCTTTATAAACCAGTACCAAGAAGATTTAAAGATTATATTGCTTTACCAAAACCTAACGGATATCAGTCTCTTCACACTACAGTTTTTGATGGTGAAGGAGGTACTTTTGAAGTACAGATTCGCACAAAACAAATGCATGAAGAAGCTGAATATGGTATAGCTTCCCATCTATCTTATAAAGAAATTGGTGATTTTAAAAAAGTGAAAAATAAACAAGAGTTATCAAAAATGAATAATATAAATGAAAAAATAGCTTGGGCAAAACAATTTTTTCAACCTCAAGACATGGATTCTGAAAACAAAGATTTTATTAAAAATATTAAAGAAGAATTTTTTGACGAAACTTTATTTATTCACACACCTAAAGGAGATATTATTGAGATGCCTAAAGAGTCAGGAGTAATTGATTTTGCTTATATGGTTCACTCTGATATAGGCAATCATATTTCTGGTGTCATGGTAAACGCTAAAATGGTCTCTTTAGATACAAAATTAAAAGATGGAGATATGGTAGAAATTATCACCAAAGAAGAAGCTAAACCAACTCATAAATGGCTCAATTACGCCTCCACTTCTTTAGCTAGAAGGCATATACGAAATTACCTTAAAGATAGCAATAGTTTGCGAAATAGATTTTTATCAAAATAATTTATTTAGATTATAAACTGAAATTTCTAATATCGTAGAGATCGTCTTCTCTTTCTTGAAAATTTCTAATCTCTTCTTTACTTCTGTCGTCTTCCAATTTAAAGTCTCCCAAATTACTGTCGTAAAAAGTTTGAATTTGAGTATGTCTATTATCATCATATTTTTCCTCCACCTCACTTTTCGCACCCTCTTCCATTTCTTCTTTTGTTTCTAGCTTTCTTTCTATCTCTAACATAGACTTTTCCTCTATTTCTTTTACTTCATCTTTATCCACTTCCCCAACAAATCCTATTGTTTTTTTAATCTTATCAAACATACCTTCATGCACCTTTTCGCTACCAGCTCTTTTAATAAGCCCAGCCAAAGCTAAAAGCTCATCATGTGAAAAATAATCAATAGTAATTTTTCCGCCTTTTTCTTTTGGTTCAATAGAAACCCTGGTCCCTAAACTTTCAGCCAACCTTTTTTCTAAATCTATCACTTCAGGGTTAGCTACTAAGGATTTTTTACGAACTTTCTCTAAAGCTACCCTTCTAGCCAAACCTTCGGCTTCACGGACAGTCATCTTTCGCATAAGCATCTCTTTAAAAAGAGTGATTTGTTCGTCTGGTTTATCAACCAGCATAAGAAGTGGACGAGTATGTCCCTCAGAAATTTTTCCATCTACCAAAGCGTCTAGAATCTCTTGCGGAAGCATTAAAATACGCACAGTGTTTGAAACATACTCTCTACTTTTACCGACTTTTTTGCCAATCTCAACCCAAGAAAGTTTAAACTCGTCAGCCAACTGTTGAAAAGATTTTGCCCTATCTACAGAGTTTAAATCTTCTCTTTGAATATTTTCGATAATTGCTAATTCAAGTTTAGCCCTATTGTCGTCTCCTACACGCACAACACAAGGCACCTCTCTTACTCCAGCAAGCTTTGAAGCGCGAAGCCTTCTTTCTCCAGCAATCAATTCGTAAGCTACAGAAATTGAACCGTCGTCATGAGAATCTTCTCTTCTGGTAACTACAAGCGGTTGAAGTACTCCATATTGACGAATACTTTCAGCCAAATCCCTTAGATTATGTTCATCAAATTCACGACGAGGTTGATAAGGATTGGGTTGTATTTTATCTGTCTCTATCCAGAAGACCGCATTTTGTAATTCAGCCATATTTTAAAAGATTATTTATATTTATGAAAATATTATAGCATGGAAAAAAGTCTAATATATGATATATTGTTAATAAATCTGATCAGATTAAAATCAGATTAAAAAATTCAAAAGTTTGCCGGAGTGGTGGAATGGTATACACGTGCGACTCAAAATCGCATGCCTCACGGCTTGTGGGTTCAAGTCCCACCTTCGGCACAAATTTTAAAGAATGACTTTTTTCTAAATAATTGCTATATTTTAATCATGAAAAATAGCTACCAAAAGACAAAAATTTGGCTCTGGAAAGCGATTTTGATTGCTCTTATATTACTTTTGGCATTTATAATTATTTCTTTAATTATTTATTATTACATATCTAACTATTCTAAAGAATTTATATATTCAGAAACAGACTCTATCCCCTCAAACAAGGCTGGGCTTGTACTCGGAACTTCGCCTGTCACCACTACTGGATCTTTAAATTTATTTTTCATAAATCGCATGACAGCTACCAAAGAATTGTTGGACGCTAAAAAAATAGATTATGCTATCGTATCTGGAGACAACAGAACTGTGGCTTATAATGAACCAAAATATATGCGAAACTATTTACTCAAATTAAACGTAGACGAAAATGCTATTGTTCCAGACTATGCAGGCAGAAGAACTTTGGATTCAGTTTTAAGAAGCAATAAAGTTTTTAATCAAGACGAGATTACTATTATTTCTCAAAAATTTCATAATGAAAGAGCTGTTTTTATAGCTAGAAAAAACGGCATAAATGCTATCGCGTATAACGCTGAATATCCTTTTGAAAAATTTACCGACAATATTTATGTAAATATTAAAACTTTTTTAAGAGAAATTTTAGCGAGAGATTTAGCTGTCTATGATGTGCTCACTAATAAAAAACCAGCTATTTTAGGTAGCCAGATAAAAATTGAAAATGAAAAAATTGAAGGTATGCGAAGATTGATTTTAGAAGATTAAAAATATGCAAAAAATGTTACCAAAAATCTATATAATCATTGGTCCAACAGCTAGTGGAAAAAGTGATGTAGCTGTAGATTTAGCTAAAAAAATAAATGGAGAAATAATTTCTGCAGACTCTCGTCAGATTTATAAACATCTTAATATTGGCTCAGGAAAAATTACTAAAGAAGAAACATGTAGAGTAAAACATTACTGTTTAGATATTGTGAATCCCAAAAAATATTCTAAGAATTATGCTAAAAATTATCAAAGTTTTTCTGTAAATGATTATTTAAAGTTTGCAAATAAAGCTATAAAGAAAATTATAAAAAAGAAAAAAACTCCAATTATTTGTGGTGGAACTGGTTTGTATATTGATGCTTTACTTTATGGGCTCCCTAAAAATGCCAAACCAAATCCTCTACTTCGAGCTGAACTTGAAAAAGAAAATCTAGAAAATTTACTTTTAAAAATTAAAGAATTAAATACAAAAAAATATTTAGAACTTATAAAAAATGAAAACCCTAGTGAGAGAAACAACAAAAGAAGACTGATTAGAATTATAGAAATTTTGGAAGGTAAAAAAATGAAAAATGAAAAACTAGAAATCTCAAAACTTAATAAAAAAATAAGATACAACCCAGAATTTATTTTTATTGAAAAAAGTGACGAAGAGCTCAGAAAAAGAATAAACTTGAGACTAAAAAGAAGATTAGATGCCCAAGGAAAAAATGGGCTTGTAGAAGAAATAAAATTTTTAAGAGAAAAATTAAAACTTAATGATGAATGGTTACTTTCGCTTGGTCTAGAATATAAATATGTAACGATGTATTTGAGAGGAGATTTGACTTATGAGAGCATGATAGAAACTTTGCAAAACAAAATTTGGCAATTCGCTAAAAGACAAATTTTATGGAATAAGAGGTACAAAAATGTTATAATCTCAGAATAATTTATGGAAAACCTATCTGAAAAATACTATATAACTATCGGTCTAGAAATACATGCCGAGTTAAAAACAAACAGTAAAATGTTTTGTTCTTGCGCCAATGTCCCGCTTGAAGACTCTCCAAATAAAAATGTCTGCCCTATTTGTATGGCTCATCCTGGCACTCTTCCGACTTTAAACAAAGAAGCTATTCAAAAAATGATTCAAATAGGTCTTTATATTGGAGCAGATATCGCTAATTTTACAGAATGGGACAGAAAACATTATTTTTATCCAGATATTCCTAAAGCTTATCAGCTCACCCAATACAAATACCCCATAGTTTCGAACGGGAAAATTAACGATTGGCCTTTGACAAGAATACATTTAGAAGAAGACACTGCTAAATCTACCCACGATCAAGGAAATCATACTTTAATAGATTTCAATAGATCTGGAGTGCCCCTTATGGAGCTTGTGACCGAGCCACAAACTTTCGAGGATATTGAAGTAGCCGCTAAAGCTTGTAGTGATTTTGCAAAAGAACTACAATTGATTTTAAGGACTTTGGATGCTAGTGAAGCTGAGATGAGCAAAGGTCAAATGAGAATCGAGGTTAATCTCTCGGTCACTAAAGATAAAAATAAATATGGCACCAAAGTAGAAGTTAAGAATATCAACTCCTTTAAATCTGTAGAAGATTCTGTTCGCTATGAAGCCAAAAGGCATATTGAATTAAATGAAGCTGGGAAAAAAGATGAAATAGTTCAAGAAACCAGAGGTTTTGAGGAAAATAAAAGAATCACTGTGCCTCAAAGAAAAAAAGAGTCTGCTAATGACTACAAGTATTTTCCTGATCCAGATCTACCTAAACTTTATTTACACTCTTTATTTAATTTGAAAGAAATTGAAGAGGATTTACCTGAAAAGCTTCCAAAAATTAGACAAAATCTTAAGGAGGCTGGTGTAAAAGACGACTATATTGAATTACTTTTAAATAATACTATTTTGTTTAAATATTTTGATAAAGTAAAAGAAGAGATTGAAAATCGTGATTTCGATAAAGAAAAAATAAATCAATTAATTAATTTATCTGTAAATTATATCTCAGTAGATGTCTCAGCAATTTTACAAAAAGAGTCTGAAAATAGCTTAGTTCATTTCATAGACGAAGAAGATTTTGTCGAGATAATGGAAATGATTTTAAATAAAGAACTTTCTAGCCGTGGAGCTAAAGACTTAATTCTTTTTATAATGACCGAACTTTCTAATGAAAAAATGTTAGAAATGGCAGAAAACGATATGAGTGCCAGAGAAATCGCTGAAATGAAAGGTCTGATACAAAAAAATGATAAAGAAAGTTTAGAAAAAATAATTGATACAGTGATAGCTAACAACCTCGACCAATTTAAAGAATTGGAAGAGCAAATTAAAACTGGAAATGAAAAATTAATAATGTTTTTTGTGGGACAGGCCATGAAAGAATCTAAAGGCTCTGGCAATCCTCAAATGTTTACAGAAATTATAAAAGAGAAAATTTTATAATTTTATTCTGTCAAAATACTTTCTAATCTCTTTTCAAACTCTCTAACTGATTCATCATCAAAAAGTGAGAGCAGTATAATATCTTTTTTTTTCTGTTTAGAGACTTTAGCTAGGTCAGAAACTTTTTTAGCCAATTCTTTTTTATCTTTTATTTCATCAATTTTAGAAAGAATAACAATTTCTTTTTTCTTGGCAAGCTCATTATTTTTGGTGCTCAAAAGATCGTTTTTTTCATTTTTTTTATCATAATTTTTCAATTCTTCTCTGATAGTTTTATAAGCTGATTTTGTATCTTCATTTTCTGCAGAAACTAAATGAAATAAAATTTTAGTGCGAGAAATATGTTTTAAAAATTTATAACCAAGACCTTTTCCTTCACTAGCTCCTTCAATTAATCCTGGAATATCAGCTAAGATATATTTTTTATAAGCTCCTAAATTTGGTTCCAGTGTAGTGAAAGAATAATTTCCAATTTTAGCTCTACTATTTGTAAGAGTGTTTAAAACTGAGCTTTTCCCAGCATTTGGTAAGCCAATAAAACCAGCATCAGCGATTAATTTAAGCTCTATTTCCAAAACCGCGTCTTCTCCCCTTTCTCCTTTAGTAAATTCTTCTGGAGCTTGATTGGTAGAAGTTTTAAAATTCTCATTTCCGAGACCCCCTTTACCTCCTCTTAAAATTAAGATTTTTTCACCAACTTTATTACATTCATATTTGATGTCATAAGTTTTGTTATAAACCAAAGAACCTACAGGAATTCTTAAATATAAATCCTCCGCTCCATGTCCATGCATACTTCTTTTTTTTCCATCTTTGCCATTTTCCGCATCCCAGTCTCTTTTATTTTTGTAATCATCGAGAGCTTGAATATCTTGTACTACTTCCAAATAGACATCACCGCCTTTTCCTCCGTCACCACCAGCTGGTCCACCATAAGGAATACCTTTTTCCCTTCTCCAACGAACTACCCCATCACCACCTTTTCCGGCTTTTACATTCAAAACTACATGATCAATTAACATAAATTTCTTAAATAGTACCATAAAATAAGACTTTATTAAATATTGACATGTACCACTAAAAGATGATATAATAGAATAAGGAACCTGTCTTAAATATTCTTTTAATATTAAAACTAGTGATAATGCTAAGAAAGATTTTTACTTGGATTCTTGTTCTTGTGGCAGTTATCCTTTTTTTATTGAAAGATGTAAGATTATCAAATATTCAAATAGAGCGTTATATTGTGCCTATAACAATATTTTGTTTACTGGTAATTCTTCGTTTCTTTTATTGGATAGCTAAAGGAAAATAAAAGTGAAATCAAAAAACCGACATAATCTTATGTCGGTTTTTATTTTTTAGAAATTCTTTAATCTATAAGACTTCTCGTGTTCACGAATTTTCTCATGAACTTTCGCTTCAATTTGACGTATTCTTTCACGAGTCACCTGAAACTCTTCACCCACCTCTTCCAGTGTATGCATGACTCCGTTGTAAACTCCAAGACCATTTCTCATTTCTACAATTTTTCTTTCTTTTTCTGAAAGGTCCATTAATATTTCATTTATCTGATCCGCCAAAATTCTTCGGCTAGCTTCTTGATCTGGAGAAAGTATTTTATCATCAGACACAAACTCTCCTAAAGAAGACTTGTCATCATCGTCACCCGTCGGTTTTTCTAAAGACAAAGTTTCTTGATCTATATTTTCAATAACATGAATCTTTTCTACATCAACCCCCATCTCATCAGCAATTTCCTCAGACAAAGGTTCACGCCCCAAATCTTGAGAAAGCCTCCTTAAGACTTGTTTATATTTTGCAATAGTTTCTACCATATGCACTGGAATGCGAATGGTGCGAGACTGATCAGCCAAAGCGCGAGTTATACCTTGTCTAATCCACCAGCAAGCGTAAGTTGAGAATTTATAACCTTTACTAAAATCATATTTTTCCACTGCTTTATACAAACCAAGATTTCCTTCTTGAATTAAATCAAGCAAAGTAAGATTTGGACTTCGTCCGACATATTTTTTAGCGAAAGTCACAACCAATCTTAAGTTAGACCTCATTAAAATATTTTTAGCTTCTTCATCTCCCATCTCAATTCTTTTAGCCAACTCTCTTTCTTCTTCAGAAGTAAGCAAAGGGTATTGACCAATTTCTTTTAAATAAATCTGAATACTGTCTCTACCAGATTCATCACTTCCAAGCTTATTCAAATCTTCATCCATGTCTAAAAGATTACTTCCATCCAAAACATCAACTCCGGCTGTAGAAAGTTTTTCGTAAAGTTCATCTAAATAAGAAATGTCTCTTTCTAGATCCGGAAAAATTTTTATAATATCATCGTAAGTAATAAATCCCCTTTCTTTTCCTTTTCGAATAATTTCGTTCTCTTTTTCTAAAAGACCTTCTTGAGATTTTGCCATCCTACTAGTTTTAGGTTTGCCTCCTTTTTTCTTGTCTCTCGCCAATTTAGCCTTATTTTTATCGATTCTTTTTTGTCTTTCTTTTTTATCTTTAGCATTTTTGATTTCCCTTCTCTTTTTTTCTTCAACCTTCTCTTTTGTTGAAAGAGATCTCATGTCAATAAATTTTCCATTTGAATCTTTAGGGGTTTTTGTTTTTTTATCCTTAACAACTACTTTTTTAGATGGAATTTTTTTAGATGCACTTTTTTTAATTGATTTCTTAGCAACAACTTTTTTAGATGCACTTTTTTTAACATTCTTTTTATTCTTAAGAGTGCTAATATTTTTTTTAGACGTCTTGGCTACTTTTTTCTCCTTTTTTTGAGATAAAGAAGGCTTGGTTTTTGTTTTTTTAACGACCTTCTTTGTTGAGGCGGTTTTTTTTGAATTTTTTTTCATGTAAAATATTTTTATTTACTAAAAAGTTATAAATTTGCAACCATGAACACGCTCTTGTCAAGTTTTCAATAGTATACTTCTTTTTTAGAAAATATGCAAGGTTTTTAATGTTTTATTAAAAGTTTTTAATTTTGTATATCTCTTGATATATTTGTTCTATTTTTTGAATATCTTCTTCGGTTTTTTCTAGTTTTTTATGTAAAGACTCTTTTTCATCTTGTAAGATTTCTATCTTAAAAGCTTTGACCAGATCTCCTAATATTTCAGTTGTAAATTTCTTTTCATTTTCTATATACAATTTATTTTTTGAAATCTCTTTTTCTAAACGAATAATCTCTTGTTCTAGAATTTCTTCTGGCAAACTCTTTTTAAAATCTAAAAATCTTTCTTTGTATTTTTCTTCAGAACCAAAAAACTTATTAAAAAATTTTTCTTCTTCTAATTTCTTCCAAGTTAAAATAGCTATTATCTCTCTCAAAAATTTGTCCTTGTCTTTTTGTTGACCGCTTGAAACTTTAGACAAAATATCATTTTCAGGATTTTCAACTTTTATCCTTTTTAAATCATTTAAAATATCTATTTCTTGTACATTTAATTTCGAAGCCAAATACTTTATAAAGTAAGCCCTATCAATGTCACTTTCTATAGCTCTCAAAAAAGGCAAGACTTCTTTTCGAATCTTCTTCCCCCTTTCTCTTTCATCGACCTCTTCTTCAAAAATCTTTTTCACCAAATATTCAATCAAATGAATTCTTTGGGAAATTAAATCTTGCCAAACCGTAGCCCCAAAATCTTTTATCAAATCAGCTATATCTTTTACCTTATCCTTTTTTGGTACAACATAGACGTCTAATCCTCCATAAAGAGCTAAAAGTCCGCATTTTTTCATAGCATTTTCTCCAGCTTCATCCTGATCGAAAGAAAGTAAAACCTTGTCAGCAAATCTTTTTAAAATTTTAATATGCTCATCGGTTACAGCTGTCCCTGAAGTTGCTACCACGTTAACAATTCCAGCCTGATGGCTCATGATTAAATCCATTTGCCCTTCCACAATAATAACCTCTCTTTTTTCGGCAATACTTTTCTTAGCCAAATCGTAACCAAAAAGAATTTTACTTTTATGATAAATTGGCGTTTCTGGTGAGTTTATATATTTTGCAACTTTCCCGTCATCAAATTTTGGTAAAATTCTAGCCGAAAAACCAACAGTATTTCCAAAAGTATTTTTGATTGGGAACATTATTCTTCCACGAAATCTGTCGAAGTATTTTTCTTCATTTTCTTTTTTTAAAACCATTCCCCCCTCTATCATATCTTCAGGAGAAAATCCTTCTTTAGAAAGATAAATAAATATATCTCTCCAACCAAAATCTCCACCCAGAGAAAAGCCTATATTAAATTTTCCTACAGTCTCATTAGTTAAACCTCTACCACCTAAATAAGCTTTAGCTTCTGCTGAATTTTTCAAATTCTCTTCATAGTGTTTGCTAGCTTTTTGAGTAAGAGAAACTAGGTTTGACTCTTTATCTTTTTCTTCTTTTTTGTAAGGCAAAAGCTTAATCCCTGCCCTATCAGCTAAAATGGTTAAAGCTTCATAAAAAGGCACCGCTTCCATTTTTTCTACAAAAGAAAAAATATCTCCATGCTCACCACACCCAAAACAATGATAAGTACCTCTGTCTGGAGAAATAAAAAAACTAGGTGTCTTTTCATTGTGAAAAGGACATCGAGCTTTAAACTGAGATCCTGCTTTTTCCACTCTGAGATAAGTAGATATAACATCTAGAATGGAAAGGGCTTGTTTGACCTGGTCTTTTGGATTCATAATTAAATACATTTTAACAAAAATTGGTGAAATAGGGAAAAAAATTGCTCTTTACAAAAACCTAATAATATATTATATTTCATATTAGTAAACTGAGTTAAAACAATTAAAATTCTTTTAAAATGGAATCAGAATCAGGAGAAAAAAAATTGGAGATTATAATTACTAAATTATTAGTAATTATCTTTCTTGGTGTTATTTTAGCAATAGGCTACAAAGCTTTTAAAACTACATTTGTGAATATCTTTGAGCTGATTGTAAATCCTTTTTTGGACAAGCCTCTTCCATCGATGAATATTTTCAAATTCATCTGGTATATGTTTTTTATTTCTGTTTGCGGGGTTTTTACTAGCGGTTTTATTGCTATAGGAATTATTAGCTCAAGAGACCTTGATGAGTTTAGGGAAAACAAAAGTACTGGAGCTTTCAGAAAAGTTCGAAACGTGATATCTGATTACTATCTACCAAGGGGTTTAAGATTTTTCTGGCTATTTGGTTTGTTTTATGTTTTTCTTGTACTAATATTAGGACAAAAACTGTCTTTCTTTGAAGGAATCTATATCTGGGGAATATCTTATTTCCTTTTAGTTACTATTTATATTTGTATAAATACCATTATAGATTCTTTTATAGTTAAAGTAAAAAACGGCTCAATTTGAGCCGTTTTTTTGTAAGAAAATATAATTAATTGTCTTAATTATTCTCCTGATCTATTCCTGTACCTGCTGGAATAATTCTGCCAATGATAACATTTTCTTTCAAACCGTAAAGTTTATCAATTTGACCCCTAGTTGAAGCATTGATAAGAACTTTGGTTGTGTGTTGGAAAGAAGCAGAAGACAACCAAGAGTTTGTTGTTAGAGCTACTTCAGAAATGCCAAGAATCAAATTATCCCCTTCCGCCACTTTACCTCCCTCGACTTTAACTCTGTCATTTTCAACTCTAAAATCATAAACTTCTACGACTTCACCTTGAGTAAAGGTTGTATCTCCCACATCTTTGATTTTTATTCTAGAAAACATTTGTTTAATAATAAGTTCAATATGTTTTCTGGAAATTGAAGCTCCTTGAAGTTCATAGACTTTATTTAATTCATTAATAATGTATTCTTCTGTAGTTTCTCTATCAGCCAACTCATAAAGTTGTTCAATATTTAGAGAACCATCTGTCAAAGCTTGTCCTTTCTTTACTTTATCCCCAACTTTGACAATAGGTCTTCTGGAGTACGCCATGTCGTATTCAATTTTAAGACCTTTTTTCTTAGCTGCGGCATAAGAGTTATCATCGTCACTCAAGACAACAATTTTTTTCATTTTCTTCTCTCTGATTATTTCTACCACCTCTCCATTCGATAAAGAAATCACTCCAGGGTTTTTAGGAGAACGTCTTTCAAATATTTCTGCCACGCGAGGAAGTCCTTGAGTAATGTCCACTCCAGCCACTCCTCCTGAATGGAAGGTACGCATAGTAAGCTGAGTTCCTGGCTCTCCAATCGCTTGAGCAGCCACTATACCAACAGCTTCACCGACTTTCACAGCCTCATTTCTAGCCAAGTCCAATCCGTAACATTTTTGACAAACACCTCTTAGAGACTCACAAGATAAAGGAGAAAAAACAAAAGCTTCTTCTATACCTTTTCCTTCTATTGCTCTAGCATCTTCTTTTTTCATCAAATGTCCCTTTTTGAATAAAACTTTTCCTTCTCTGTCTAACAAATCTTCAGCCAAAACTCTGCCGCGAATACTTTTAGAAAGTGGAATTTCAATTCCTAAAACATTTTCTGTCTTTAATAATTTTCCTTTTTTAATTCCACAATCCTCTTCCGAGATTACTAAATCTTGAGAGACATCTACCAATCTTCGAGTCAAATAGCCAGCCTCAGCTGTTTTAAGAGCGGTGTCAGAAGTACCTTTTCTCGCTCCATAAGTAGTAATAAAATATTCGATAGGAGAAAGTCCTTCCTTATTTGAAGAGATGATTGGGAAATCGATATTTCTTCCGAGAGAGTTTGCAATAATACCTTTCATACCTCCAATCTGCACAAGTTGTTTCATTGAACCTCTAGCTCCAGAAGTGACCAAGTTATAAACTGAACCGTATTTCTCAATAGATTTGGTTGGCATAATAGCTTCAATTTCTTTTCTAATACTCAACCAATTTTCAATAACTTTATCATATTTCTCTTCTTCAGAAAGATATCCCTCTTCAAAATGATGATTAATTTTTTGTTCTTCTTTTTTTCCTTTTGCAACAATGTCTGTTTTTTCTTCAGGGACTTTTACAGCATCAATACTCCAAGTTGTACCAGAAATTGTCGCATACTTAAATCCAAACGCTTTAATTTTGTCTATAATTTTTGGCGCTGAGTCAAAACCATATTGAATAATTATTTTGTCTACAATTTTATTCATACTGTTTCCACCAACCTGTTCATTGATATATTCAAAATCATCTGGAAGAATAGAGTTAAATAATAATCTACCTACAGTTGTGGCGAATCTTTTTCCTTCAAACTTTGAGTATTTAACTTTGGAAGTTGGAATTACTTCAATTTTTGCTCTAATATCCAAGATGCCAAATTCGTGAGCGGTAATAGCATCGTTTGGTGAAGCAAAATATTTTCCTTCTCCTTTAGCTCCTTCAATTTCAGTTGTAAGCCAAAAACATCCCAAAATCATATCCATACGAGGATTTACAATAGAATCCCCTGAACCAGGTTTAAGCAAGTTTTTATTAGAAGCCATAATCTCCCTCGCCTCTCTTTGAGCATTTTCAGACAAAGGAAGATGCACAGCCATCTGGTCGCCATCAAAGTCAGCGTTGAAAGCTGTACAAACAAGAGGGTGAAGCTGAATAGCGTTTCCCTCAATCATTTTTGGCTTGAAAGCTTGTATACCCAATCTGTGTAAAGTTGGTGCACGGTTGAGAAGTACATACTTACCTTCTATAACTTCTTCTAAAATTTCCCAAACTTCTGGAATACCATCTTCTATCAATTTGTTAGCTCCACGAATATTAAAGGTAAATTCTCTTTCTAAAAGTTTAGAAATTACAAAAGGTTTAAATAATTCAAGAACCATATGCTTTGGGAGTCCACATTCATCAAGTGCAAGATCTGGACCAATAACAATTACTGAACGACCGGAATAGTCTACACGTTTTCCAAGAAGATTTTGTCTAAAAAGTCCGGATTTGGATTTGATGTTATCAGCAATAGATTTAAGTTGTCTTTTTTGTCCAACTATAGTCATAGCTTCCTGCCCTCTTCTCATAGAGTTGTCTATCAAAGCATCTACCGCTTCTTGCAGAATTCTCTTTTCATTTCTCAAAATAACGTCTGGAGCATTAATTTCTCTCAATTTTAAAAGACGATTATTTCTATTAATTACTCTTCGATAGAGATCATTCACATCACTAGTCGCATACCTTCCTCCTTCCAAAGCTACCATTGGACGAATTCCTGGGGGAATAACCGGAAGAGTTGTTAAGAACATCCATTCTGGACGAATTTCAGCATTTTTAAAAGCTCTCACCAAAGAAAGTCTCTTTTCCTCTTTTTCTCGTTCAATAGAAGAAATTTTTACTAATTTTGCTTCTATTTCTTTTTCTAAATCATCTAAATTAATATTTTTGAAAATATTGTAAATCGCTTCAGCCCCAATTTCTGCTTCGAAAGCAATACTATATCTCATAGAGTATCTGTGATAAGTAATTTCATCGAGTATCTTTTTTTCACGAATATCTTCAATTTCTTTTTTGGTAGCCAACATTAACTCTTTTAACTTTTCTTTAGTCTTTTCATCTGTTGCTGATTTAATTTTAGCTTTAAATTCAGAATCAAGATTCTTTAAAAGTTCTTCTTTTTCTCGTTGGTTAACTTTGGTAATAATATAATTTGCAAAATAAATTACCTTTTCCACTTCACCAGTTGGTTCACCTAAAATAAGAGCTATTCTAGAAGGAATACCTCTTAGAAACCAAATATGTGCTACAGGAGTATCCAACTCAATATGGCCCATTCTTTCACGGCGAACAATAGATTTAGTAACCTCAACTCCACATTTTTCACAAACTATATCCTTATATCTAATTCTTCTATATTTACCACAATAACATTCGTAGTCTTTCTCTGGACCGAAAATCTTTTCATCAAATAATCCAGCTCTTTCACTTCTACCAGTACGATAGTTAATAGTTTCTGGTTTGGTCACTTCTCCAAAACTCCAAGAACGAATAGATTCTGGTGAGGCAATTTTTATTTGTAAAGCGTCAAAATCTGTTGTATCAATTGTTTTCATATTTTTATTTTAATTATTTTAAATTTTTAGCTTTTAATTAATCTTTAATTTCGATTACATCGTCCTCACCTAACAATTTCTCTTTTCGACCTTTTGTTTTTTTCTCTTCTTTAACCAAAGGAACCACATCTAAAGCTAAACCTCTTAAAGTATTTAAAAGCACGTTTAGAGAAGCTGGAGTATTTGGTTCTTTAATTGGTTCGTTCTTAATAATGCTATTAAAGGCATCGGATCTACCCACAATATCATCTGATTTTATTGTTAAAATCTCACGAAGTGTATAAGCTGCTCCGTAACCTTCCAAAGCCCAAACTTCCATCTCTCCAAATCTCTGACCTCCATTCTGAGATTTACCACCAAGAGGTTGTTGAGTAATAAGAGAGTATGGACCGATGCTTCTAGCGTGAATTTTATCTTCTACCATATGATGAAGTTTCAACATATACATGATTCCTATAGCCACTTTGTCTGCAAACTTTTGTCCAGTTCTACCATCATATAAATCAACAGTACCTGAGGCATCGTATCCAGCTTTGACTAATTCTTCTTTAATTTCATCATCAGTTGCCCCAGAAAAGACTGGAGTTATAGCTTGATAATTTAAAGTTTGTGCCGCAAGTCCTAAATGCATCTCTAAAATCTGCCCAATATTCATACGACTAGGAATACCGAGGGGGGTAAGAATAATATCTACCGGTTGACCGTCAGCTGTAAACGGCATATCTTCTTCTGGTAAAACAGTAGAAATGACTCCTTTATTTCCGTGTCTTCCCGCTAACTTGTCTCCAACAGAAATGTCACGAAGTTGAGCCACTTCAATGTGAATTCTTTTAATTACACCGCTCTCCAATTGGTCTCCTCTTTCACGAGAGAAAACTTTAATTCCTATCACCCTACCTCTTTTTCCATTACTCAATCTAAGAGAAGTATCTTTCACATCTCTAATTTTTTCTCCAAAAATACTTCGAAGCAGTCTTTCTTCTGGAGTCAATTCAGTTTCTCCTTTTGGAGTAATTTTGCCGACTAAAATATCCCCTGTTCGAATATCAGCGCCAATTCTAATAATTCCATCTTCGTCAAGATTTTTTAATTTAGCTTCACCTACATTTGGAATATCATTAGTAGTAACTTCAGCGCCTAATTTTGTATCACGGACATTACAAATAAATTCTTCCACATGAATTGATGAAAACTTTTTCTCTCTAACTAATTTTTCAGAAATAATAATAGCGTCTTCATAATTTGCCCCATTCCAACTCATAAAAGCTACACGAACATTGTGTCCTATCGCAATTTGTCCTCCTCTGGTTGAAGAAGAGTCAGCAATCACTTGTCCTTTTTTAATTTTGTCACCAATATTTACAATCGGCCTTTGATAAAAGACTGTAAAATTATTAGTTCTAGAAAAGTTAACCAAATTGTAAGTTTTCTTTTTGCCTTTATTGTCAGTAACTATAATTTTATTAGAATCCACATAGTCCACCTGTCCAGCCTCTTCCGCTAAAACAATTCTCCCAATATGTTTGGCCGATTCTTCTTCCATACCTGTCGCCACATAAGGGGCTTCAGCCAGAATCAAAGGAACTGTTTGACGTTGCATATTTGAACCCATGGAAGCACGAGCCGCGTCGTCATGCTCTAAAAATGGAATCATGTTTGTGGCTATAGAATAAGCTTGATTTGGTGCCACGTCTATATATTCCACATCTTTTCTGGAAACCGTAGAAGGGTGACCATTTTTTCTAGCCTGAACAAACTCATCTGTAATTTCACCTTTTTCATTGTAATGAATAGCCGCGTGAGCAATAGTTGTGGACTCTTCTTGCAGAGCATTTAAATAACTAATTTCTTGAGTAATTTTTCCATTTTTGACTTTTACATAAGGAGTTTCAATAATTCCAAACTCATTAATTTTTGCGTAAGTCGCCAACCTTAAAATAAGTCCCACATTTGCTCCGTCTGGAGTTTGAATTGGACAAACTCTACCATAGTGAGAAGTGTGCACATCTCTCACTTCAAATCCAGCTCTTTCTTTAGAAAGCCCACCTGGTCCAAGCGCTGACAAAGTTCTAAGACTTTCAATTTCTGAAAGCAAGTTCTCTTGATTCATTAATTGGGAAAGTTGATTCACTGTAAAAAACTCTTTGATTCTAGCTTGAAGAGGTCTTTGATTAATCACTGAGGCTGGCATACTAGTGTCTGTATCAATGACTGACATTTTTTCTTGGACGTATCTTTTAATTTGTAGCATCCCTTTTTTAATCCTCATCCCCAGCATTTCTCCAACAAAACGAACCCTTCTGGAAGCTAGATGGTCTATATCGTCAGCTTGAGCATCAGGATCATTATTTAATTTAATGAGATGGTCAATAACCAAAACAATGTCTTCTTTAGAAAGATTCATTCTTTTCATCTCTTTTCCTTCTAGAGAAAGATTAAATCTCTTATTAAAACGAAGTCTTCCAATAGGAGAAAGATCGTATCTTTCTTTAGAAAAAAGTGAGAGTATATATGATTTTGCATTTTCCACTGTAGCCAAATCTCCATCCCTCAATTTTTTATAGACATCAATATAAGCTTCGTCAGCTGTTTTGATTGGATCTTTTTCTACCAAATTCATTATATAAGCTTTAGCTAAATCTTTTCCCTCAAAAGCTCTTTCAATGTCTTTGTCAGTAGAGAAACCTAGAGCTCTCAAGAAAGAAACTACAGAGAATTTTCTTTTCTTATCAATCTTCACAAACATTTCATTATCGTCATCAGTGATAATTTCTACCCAAGCTCCACGATTTGGAACAATTTTAGCTGAGAAATATTTTTTCCCATTGATTTCTTCAAAATCAAAAAATTCCCCAGCGCTTCTAGCGAGTTGAGGAATTATTACCCTTTCAACACCGTTGATAATAAAAGTACCATGCACTGTCATCATAGGAAAAGAAGCTAGGAAAATCTCCTGTTCTTTTTCTATACCTAAAATTTTATTTTTAAGTAAAACCCTAGCTCTTAAAGGAGCTTCATAAGTTACATTATTATCTTTAGCATACTCTTCCGTATACTTTGGTTCAGAAAGTTCAAAAGATAAAATTTCTAATTCAAACTTTTTTTCTGTGTAATCTTTTATAGGATTCAATTCTTTTAAAATTATTCCTAAGTCTTCTTCTATAAGTTTTTTAAAAGAAGAAAGTTGGTTTTCCACAAGATTAGGCAGCTCAATAAATGGCTTTCTAAATTGCGAAAATGTCTTTTTTGGTAAGCTAGCTACCAAAAGATTTGAGTCGACATTTTTTATTTTAGACATATTTAAAATAAGCGTTTAAAAATAAATATTACAAAATTCAAAAAACGAACATTCTTGGTTCACCAAAAAACATAGCGAACCCGCTCTTTATTTAGATTTTTAATATTTAACTAATAATAATTTCGAAATTATTATTGACTTGAGTCACCCACAAAACTCAAACCTGGTAGGATAGAAGATAAGCATCTCGTCAATATTGAAAATATTTTATCATATTAAATAATTCTTTGCAAGAATTTTGCAGCAAAAAGAATATCTTATTAAGATATTCTTTTAAAACACTTATTTTATTTAAGTTTTATTAAAAACTTAAAAGTTAGTTATTTGGGTTATCAGTTTTACGTCTTCTATCTCTACCAAATACAAAAATGTGAACAAAATAAGCCAAAACTGCCCCAAATATAGGAGATATGACAAACAACCCCAGTTGATCAAGGTTTTGCCCAGAAACTAAAGCTGGACCAATTGACCTTGCAGGATTGAGAGAAGCGCCAGTTAAAGGCATAGCTACTATATATGTGGCAAACAAAGCGATACCGTAAGCTAAAGGAATTGAATCTTTAGACCAATTAGTTCTTGTGGTGTCGAGGACAGCCAAACAAAATACCATGGTCATAATAATTTCAATAAGGGCTCCGGCGATAACCCCGACACCAGAACTGAGGGCGTTAGTAGCAAAGCCAGTGTTCACAATTAATGCGCCATTTGTCATATTTGAGACAATAGCAAACAATATTGCTGAACCAAGAATAGCTCCAACAATCTGGGCAACTATATAACCAAGAACTTTATTCCACGGAAATTTTCCAGATAAAGCCAATGTTAAGGTTATTGCAGGGTTAACATGTGCCCCGGAAACACCATCGATTAAATAAACTACGACGGTGAGTCCAAAACCAAAAGCCAAAGCAATTCCTAATACTCCGATTGATCTGCCGGCAAAAATAGTTGCCCCGCAACCGATTAAGACTAAAAGAGCTGTACCAATAAGTTCTCCAATATAAGCTTTCATAAAATTAACTAATATTAAAATATTATTAATGTTAATAACGCTGATAAATAATAGCTATTAACAATATAATTATAACAATTAATTACTCTTGCCTAGACTTTACAGAAATATTTTTCGTGTTTATTTCATTATTCCACCACCAATTAATAAATTTTTATCAAAAAATACTAAGGACTGTCCTGGAGTATAGACAAAATTATTGTTAGCTTCTAAAAATTCACAATCAATAGCTATTTTTTCTTTACTCTTCTTAAAATCTTTAATTTTTATCTTAGTTTCTTTAGCGTGATACCTTTCCTGTACAAAATATGTTTTTCCTTTTTTTAAATCTGAAATAAAATTTGTATTCTCTAAAAAGATTTTGTCTTGCTTTTCTTTAAAAACTTTTTCTGAAATGTATAAAATATTTTTTTCTAAATCTTTTTTTATAATATATTTTCCGTTTATTTTTTCACCAATAGTGTAAAAGAAAACTCCTTCATGTTCCCCAATCAATTTTTCTAAATCCAAATCAAAAATTTTTCCTTTTTTGTTTTTAATAAATTCTTTCAAAAAATCTTTTACATCAATTTTTCCAATAAAACACAAACCTTGAGAGTCTTTCTTTTTGGCCGTAGCTAAATCATTTTTCAAAGCCATTTCTCTAATTTCAGTTTTTAATAAACCTCCGATTGGAAAAATTATTTTTTGTAGTTGTTTTTTATTTAAAGTCCAGAGAAAATAGCTCTGATCTTTTGATAAATCTTTGGCTTTGTGTAAAAAATTATTTTTATTTTGAGCATAATGTCCTGTAGCTATATAATCAGCTCCGTTTTTCATAGCCCAATCAAGAAAGGCGCCAAATTTTACCTCTTTATTACAAAAAACATCCGGATTTGGAGTTCTGCCTTTTTTATACTCATCAATCATATAATCTATAACTCCTTCTTTATATTCTTTTTCTAAATCCAAAGTTAAAAAAGGAATATTTAATTGAGCACAAATCCTCATAGCGTCTCGCCTGTCTTCTTTCCATGTGCATTCTATAAAATCAGGCTGCCAAACCTTAATAAAGACTCCCGTGACTTCATATCCTTTATTTTTTAACAACAAGGCTGCGACCGAAGAGTCTACTCCCCCCGATATTCCCACAAACACTTTTTTCTTTTTATTTTTTTCTTTCAGCATTAGTTTTTAAACTGCTCTCATCAACTTTTTATATACCTCAACTAAAGCTCTAGTATCCGCTAGAGCTGTGTGAGCTTTAACATTTTGCACCTTCAACAACTCACACAAATATCTTAAAGTAAAGAATGAGGCTTGAGGAGCATCATAAAGTCTAGCAAAAGCTATAGAAATAGTATCTAGTTTGCCATAGTGCATATCATTTTCTATACCAGTTTTTTTATACGCCCTATCAATAAAATTGTAATCAAAAACCAAATTGTGAGAAACAAAAGTACAACCTTCAGCTTTTTTGTTAAAATCTTCTATAGCATTTTTAAGTGGAACAGCAAAAAGCCAGTCTACTTCATTGTAGCCATTTATTCTTAAAGCTTCTTCTTCAGCATCCTCTAGTCTTTCTGGTTTAATTTTCCATTCATATTCTCCGAGAATTTCAATTTTTGGCCCCTTTCCTTCTCTTTCAATTTGTTTTACTACAATTAAAGCCAATTCGATAATTTCGTGTTTTTCATAATCTGTTCCAGTAGTTTCTACGTCTACAAAAGCTAAGTTGTGTGTTTTCATATGTTTTTCCAAAAAGTTTTTCCACGCAAGATGTGAAAGTTTTAAATTTATCTACACCAGTATATCACAAAAAAAATTATTGATTTCTGAGGTATTTATTAATATTTTCTAAATGAGTCTTATAATCTTTAGCATAATAATTTATCCCGTCATTTCCAGTAATATAGTATATATAATCAAAGTTAATTGGAGTAAGAACCGACCTTATAGCTACTATGCCAGGATTATTAATTGGAGTTTTTGTAAAACCTTTTTCTTTATAAGTGCTAGTAGCCGCATCAATCTGTAATGGAAAATTTATTTTTAATCTTGTCCAAAGAACTCCGGCCACCATGCGCATATCTCGTTCGTTGTTAGCTTCACCCTCTAAATAACTCGCCATTTTTATAATATCGTCAATGGAAACTGTGGTTGTACCAACTTCATTTATTAAAGTTAATCTTTTGGTTAAATTTATGGTCTTTGTCTCATCCAAAAAATATTCTTCTATTGGGAACTCACTTAAATCTAAAGCGTAAAAATGCAAATCTTCTTTTTCTTCAGTAAAAAGTTTCTTTAATCTTACATAAAAATTATCCTCCATTTGTGTAATCACTTGATCTAAAGTGACATTTGGCAAAAATAAATAAGTCTCCGGGAACAAATACCCTTCCTTGTCTTCAATTTTTGAAAAGATATTTTCTTCTGAAAAGTCGTCTCTTAGTTGAGTTTTATCAGATACAGCTGAAAAAGCTTCGCTAATTATTGCAGATATTTTTTTTGTATTATACCCTTCCGGAATAGTGATTCTAACTGGAGGTATAGCATAATGTGAACCAATGATTTTATTAGCCACAGAAACTAAAGTATCTTTTTTTTCAAATTGATATATGCCAGCTTGGGCGATTTGATTTTTAGAAAAAAGTTTTACATAAACCTTAAAAGCCAAAGAAGATTTTATGATTTCCTGTTCTTCTAATCTTTGTCCAATATAGGCTACACTTTCACCATTATTGATTTGGAAATAATTATTTTCAGAAGGCATGTTCTCCAAATTAACTTTAGTAAAAAAAATATTATAAATAAAAAGCAAAAATAAAATTATTATTATTAAAGATAAAATGTGATATTTATTGTCACAAAAAAATTGAAAAATATTTTTATCTTTACTTTTATCTTCTTCTATTTTTTTGAGTATAAAAAAATTTCTGAAATCATCCTTCGGCATAATAATTAAATATTTAAAATTAATAAAATCATAATATCACAAAAAAGCTTTTAAAATAAGCTTTTTTGTAAATTGCCAGAAAACCCTTATTAAACAGGCAAATCTGCTGGCGAGGAAGATTTAACCGAGTCGATACGAGGAATTGTTGGAGTGGCCGCAACTTCACCTGGAAAATGATAAAGGGTTGCCAACTCTTCAAGACTTAGAACATTACCCTTACTATAATTTTTTAAAGGCTTAAAAGGATGGAATAAAATGTTATTGAAAGTGGACCAGAGTTTTCTAATATAATTTGGTTTATCAAATAAAATTATATCTAAATTTTTACTTGTACTTTCACTCATACCTCCAGGAGAATATGAAAATAGCCCACCTCTACCCAAATAAGAGCCAAACATCCCTTCCTTTCTCCATGGCACAACTTTTTTAGTTGCGTCCTGCCAAGGATAATCAAATGGATCTGGAATAGTTTTGTCATTTGGTCTAAAAGTATTGAAACCCGAATCTTCATTAAAAGGTCTAGTAAGGCCCATCAACATCGGCATTCTGGTTCCTATATTATCGGTATTTTCTGCTACATATATAGTTCTAAAAACAGCGATAACTTGAGGCTTATTCATTTTTCTTTGTATCAAATCTAAATTTCTTTTTGATTCATCATCTTTATCTACAGGCTTAGAAATTACCATATCATGAGCATATTCGTAAACTTTAAAAGTCTCTATTCCGTCCTTGTCTTTCTCTGTTTTACCTTTAAGATTCCCCCACTCATCTTCTTCTTTGTCTCCTTTCTTTTTAAAGGCCCACTTCCTTTTATACTTTTCGGTTTCAAACTTTACTAAATCGGAAAGTTTTTTTCCTTTTTCTTCTTTTCCGTCTTTGGTGACAGTGTATATATCATTCCATTTTCCAGCATCTCTAAGAACGATTTGATAACCCATATATTCTCCAGCCCCAATAGATCCCATAGCCTCCAAAACATAAGTTAAAGGATCGTGTTTGTTTATCTCTTTAGGATCTTTGTCTAATCCCCAATCTTTATAAGTTTTGATCGGATACATGTCTCCCGGATATTCCATTTTGAAAACCTTATTTTCTTTATCGTCTCCAATTTCAGCTTCTCCCTTTTTTGCCAAAATCCATTCTGAACCGCCAAAACCATAACCTTCTTTGTTTTGTCGAGTAAATTTAGGAAATTGTTTAGTGTAATCTTCAGCCCATTCTACAATTTCCACATTTGGATACTGAGAATAGATAGCCGCTTCTATTCTCGGCTTAAACTTAGATTCCGCCCTAACAAAAAAATGAATTACCCCTTCTAAAGAAACGATTTCTAAAGAAGAGACAGCCGGTAATCTGCCTTCCCAATTTTCTTTATACCAATTTCCAAGCCCTCCACCATCATAAACAGCCCTCAAGAATATTTCTGTAGCTTCAGGGCTTTTGTTTATTTCTCTTGGCAACTTAATTTCCAACAGACTATATTTAAGCTTTTTTTCATAAGTGGTATTTACATACAACATCCAAAATTTCCAAGCCCAAGCTAAAAGTAAAGTAAAAAGAGCTACGTTAATAAGAAAAATCCCAATATCAAGAAGCAGTTGTAAACTCATATGTTTATAAAGAAATTATATCATAAAGAAAATTACTTTCTGAAAATATATTATATAAGCTTGACAAAGATTATATAATATGCTATATTACTTATAGTTAAAAAATTCTTTAAAGATTTAATAAAATGAAAAAACAACACCTTCTTACTTTAATTGTTCTGCTTTTTATGGGAACAATAGTGAACGCTCAAGTCCACCATAAGGTAGACGTAGAAGTTGCAGATATAAATATATCTGCAAATACGATTACTGGAAAAATATTTTGCCAGATGAAATTAGAAACCAGTTTCCTGCAGAAAACAGAAAACACTTGGGAGAAAAAAGTTTTTTGGTATCAGGAAACACTGAACCCGGAAGATTGTTCAAGTTTCTGGTTTCATGTTAATAAGGGTGACAGAAATAAAGGTGTCCTGTCTATATTCGACGGAGACTATATCGAAACTGGTCTCCTTGAAGTCCAGCTGTATGGGAGAACACTTCTGTCCACAGACATAAGACATAAAAAAACAAAACCCTCTACAAAATAGAGGGTTTTTTATTTTATTCGTCTCAATCTTATTTTAAAAGCTGATATCTTCCATCCTTGTCTTTTTTAAAATATTTAGCATCTTGAAGGTTGATAACGACGGTATTGGCCTTTACTATTCTTTTCTCTAAAACCCTATCAACAATTTCTTGTTTTAACATTGGCTTACCAGACTCTTTAAGACTTTGAATAATAACGTCTCTAACAACTCCAGCTGCATGTCCCCACTCTTTTAAACCATACATGCCCCTTCCCACCAAAACAAATCTTTTATCTTTAATCAGCTCATTGTGGCATGTAGCAACATTAGTTTTCTTTTTGAAAGTTTTTTCTATTTCTGTCGCCACGTCTCTAAAATGCATAGGTTTGCCGTTTTTTCTAACTACTAAATAAGCGTAATCTTTAACTCCTCTAGCCTTAATATGTGGAGAAGTAACTTTGCCCCATTCTCCTAATTCATTTTTCCCAACAACTTTAGAAATCGATAAATATTTGTTAATAATTTCTCTGTTATTTTTATATTCATCAACTAGTTGATCTAAATTAGAAACAAATTTTTCCAAAACTTCCTCTTCTTGAAGTAATTGATCTTCGTCTATAGAATCATGTAATTGACACAAACAACCTTTTACATGATCACAGAGAATATCATCTACACTCCAATAAGGATAAAAATTGTCAGTTTCTTTTCCTTTGGTAAAATATCCCCCGAGAACTAAATATAAGTTAATATGGTTTTGAATAATTTTGTCTTTAGTGATATAGGTCATCAGAGTGTCTTCTGTGACTACAGAACCTAATTTTTGAATTATCTCTTTAAGTTCATCAAAAATGAAAGCATTCTCTTTGTATTCTGGAGTTTTTTTGATGGAGGTCAAAGCAAAATTTTCAATTTGTCTCACTCTTTCTCGAGTAATATTATAATTTTTTCCAATAGCTTCAAGGGTCATTCTTTTTTCATTATCTAACCCGTAACGACTTGAAACTATATCTCTCATTCTTGGATTGAGGGAAGATAAAAGTTTTTTAGAAATTTGCTTTGGTTTAAAGGATAGCTTTGTTGTTGCTTCTGTCATATTTTTCAAAAATTTTCAATAATTAAAAACACCCGACTAAACTTATATATTAATATATCTATATTACTACAACTTGACAAAAAAGTCAAAAGTGTCGATAATCATTTAAATAACTATATTAATAAGTTTATTTTTTACCACAATAATTTTTTTAATCTGAGACTCATTATTTACATATTTTCGATAAATCTCTGTGCTTTTAGCAGATTCCAACACCTCTTCATCAGACACACCTGGTTTAGAAATAAAAGTTCCTCTAAATTTTCCAGAAATTTGTAAACTTATTTCTATCTCATCTTTTTCCATTTTTGTCTCATCATAGTTTGGCCAAATCGCAAGATGAATAGAGCTTTCATGATTTAAAACATTTTGCCAAATTTCTTCAGAAATATGCACAGTAAAAGGAGAGATAATTTTTACAAAATCTTCAAAAGTTTTTTTCGAAACTGGGTTACCTTTTTTCACTTCATCCTCTAAAGTGTTTAGACAAATCATCATCTGAGCTATAGCTGTATTAAATTTAAAATCTTCAATATCTTCACCTACTTTTTTAATAGTCTCGTTAATCACTCTAGTTAACTCTTTAGATTCAGAAACATTTTCTTCAAAATTATTATCTTTAGCAAAAGAGTATATTCTTTCTAAAAACCTAGAAACTCCTGCCATATTATTAGTGCTCCAAGAAATAGCTTTATCAAAAGGCCCCATAAACATTTCATAAGTCCTCATAGTGTCAGCCCCATATTCTTTTACTATATCGTCCGGATTAACAACATTGTTGTACCTTTTACTCATTTTCTTTCCATCCTCTGCCATAATCAAACCCACAGTTTGGAGTTTTGAAAAAGGCTCATCATAATTTACAAAACCCTTATCAAAAAGGAATTTGTGCCAAAAGCGAGCGTAGATTAAGTGGCGTGTCGCATGCTCTGCTCCTCCGACATAAAAGTCTACAGGGCTCCATTTTTTTTCTAACTCTTTATCTACAAATATCTCATCATTTTTAGGATCAACATATCTGAGATAATACCAAGAACTTCCCGCCCATTGTGGCATAGTGTTTGTCTCTCTGTAAAACAGTTTTGCTCTTTCGTCCGATTTGTCGCACGATTCAAATTCATTATCCTTATTTATAAATCCATAAACCTCCACCCAATCACGGATGTTGGCAAGTGGAGATTCACCTGTATCTGTCGGCTCATAATTTTCTACATTTGGCAAAACTATTGGAAGCTCTTTATCTGCTACTACATAACTTTTACGATTGCCAGATTCATCTTCTGCAAAAACAATTGGAAATGGCTCCCCCCAATATCTTTGTCTTGCAAATACCCAATCTTTTAATTTATATTTACTTACAATTTTTCCTCCAACCTTTTCAGTAATTTTTATTCTCGCTTCTTCAGAATTCACTTCATCATATTCTCCAGAATTTATTAGAATTCCTTCTCCTTCAAATAAATCTTCTTGTAAATCAGAATCTTCTTTTTTTATTACTTCCACAATTTCAATATTATATTTCTTAGCAAATTCGTAATCTCTCCCATCGTGCGCTGGCACAGCCATAATTGCGCCTGTTCCATAATCACTTAAAATATAATTCGCAATATAAATCGGCACCTCTTCTCCATTTGCCGGATTTATCGCTTTTATTCCAGTATCGACTCCTTCTTTTTCCAGTTTAGACATGTCAAAATCCAAAGTCCTTTCCTTCTCTTCTTTTTCAAGTTTTTCTACAAAATTTTTTATTTTATCATCAGCTTTCCAACCACCTCTGATCCACTCTTTTGCAAGAGTGTAAGAAATACACATAAAGGTACAACCAAATAAAGTATCTGCTCTAGTGGTAAAAATTTTTAATTTATTTTCTTTTAAGTTATTTTTCTCAGCATCAACTATTTCAAAATTAATTTCACTTCCTTCGCTTTTTCCAATCCAATTTCTTTGAAGCTCTTTAATGTGTGGTTCCCAATTTAATTTATCTAAATCCTCTAAAAGTCTGTCTGCATAATTTGTAATTTTTATTACCCATTGACGAAGTGGTTTCTTCTCCACCGGAGTCCCACATCTCTCGCAAACATTTCCGTCTAGATCTTCATTCGCCAAACCAGTTTTACAACTTGGACACCAATTAATTGGCTCAAAAGACTCGTAAGCTAAACCATCTTTATACATTTGTTTAAACATCCACTGAGTCCATTTGTAATATTTTGGATCGGTAGTATTTATTTCTCTATCCCAATCATAATTAAGTCCTAACATTTCAATTTGCTCTTTATATCTTTTTACATTTTTTTCTGTGGCAATATTCGGATTAATTTTATTTTTTATAGCGAACTGTTCAGCAGGAAGACCGAAAGCATCCCAACCCATAGGGTGAAGCACATTATATCCTTGCATTTTCTTTAAACGAGAATAAACATCTGTCGCAATATATCCTTTTGGGTGACCAACATGGAGACCTTCACCGGATGGATACGGAAACATGTCTAAAATATAAAATTTCTTTTTTCCTAAACTAAAATCATTACTGGTTTTGTTAATTTTATTTTCTAGCCAATATTTTTGCCATCTGCTTTCAATTTCGCCATAATTTAGTTTAATCATAATTTTTATAAATAAGATTTTTATATTATAATACAAAACGAATTTTTACTAAACTCTTTAATTTTTATTAAATCTATGAAAAACAATCTTGAAAATTTTGCTTCCAAGGTTACTAAATGGATCGGGTCTATTTGGTCCATAATTATTCACACTTTAATTTTTATTCTTTTTTTTATTTTAATTTATTTAGGATTTAACCCAGAAAGAGTAATGTTAATTTTGACAACTTTAGTCTCTTTGGAAGCTATATATTTAGCACTCTTTATTCAAATGACTGTAAATAAACATTCTGAACATATCGCTGATATTGCTGAAGACGTAGACGAAATTCAAGAAGATATTGATGATATTCAAGAAGATATTGAAGAATTAAATGAAGACGAAGACGAAAATGAAACTGTAAACCTAAAAAACTAAATATCAAACTTGTAAAGAATCCATTCTGTTACTGATAAAACAACAGCAAAGACTGCTGCTTGCCAAAATGAAACTAAGGTGAAATTTGGAGTAAGGGAAGAAATAATCATAAGTAAAAGCACATTTAAAACTAAATGGAATATTCCTAAAGTTAAAAAATTTATTGGCCAAGTAATAAATTTAACAACTGGTTTAACAGTCGCATTCATTAAAGCTAAAATCAAAGTAAAAATCAACAAAGCACCCCAACCAGCATATTCAATACCTACCAACTTTACCGATAAAAATACAGCTGAGAAGCTTAATATAAAATGAATCATAATTTCATTACTGTTTTAATACTTAATAATAACACACCCCTTTCTTTATGTTATAATTTTAGCTAAGTCAATTATTAAATTTAATTATTATTAGTAGCAAACTTAAATATGAAAATATGAAAAATTTTTTTAAAAATCAAACTGCAACAGCGATTCTTCTCGGCGCAATAATTATAGCTCTAGGAATTATCGGTTACGCTTTAATAAGTAAAGATTCCGGATCTGGTTCTAAAAAAGATGTTTTGGATTCTATTATAAACGGAGACAAAGTTTTTAAAGGTGCAAACTTTGAGGACAAAGAGTATATTTTAGGAAGTTCAAAAAATGATATTACCGTAGTTGTCTATTCAGATTTTGAATGCCCTTTCTGTAAAATGCTTCACGAAAATGCCATTCTACAATTACAAGAAAAATATTCAACTAATAGTGAAGACATCAGCAAAGCTAAAATAGGTATAGTTTATAGACATTTCGCTCAAAGCTATCACCAAAAAGCTCCTACTGAAATCAATGCCGCTCTCTGCTCTCGAGAGCTTTACGGACAAAATGTTTACACTAATTTTATAGACAGAATTTACGAAATTAATCCTACTAACGATGGTTTGGATTTAGCGGTTTTACCAGATATTGCTGAATTTGCAGTTAGTGTTGCAAAAAACAAAAACCAAAGTGTAAAAAAAGATTTTAACAAAGATGAATTTACCCAATGCTACGACAATAAGACCTATAATTCTGAATTTATGGCAAATATGCAAGATGCTCTTGTGGCAGGTCTTGAAGGCACTCCATATTCCGTTATCACCTATAAAGACAATAATGATCAAATAGTTGTTGCTAAAGTTTCTGGGGCACAGGACGCTAATTATTACGAAAGTATTATCGATAGACTTTTAAATATAAAATAATAATTTTAAATTTTAAAAACCAAACCTTGAGGTTTGGTTTTTTTGTTTTTAAATACCTAGCTGCATTCTCAATTCTTCACTTGGCTCCCAAGGTTCACTAAAGTCTAAGTCTACTTGTATTTCACCAAAATTTAAAGAGTTAGCCTTGAGTTCTACATCTTCGATTATTTTGTCAGCAAATGGACACATGACACTTGTTAAAGTCATAGTGATTTTAATAAAGTCATAAACCTTAAATTCTTCTAAATATTCTCCGATTTCTATTTTTTTAATCAAACCAAGAGAAACTATATCTATACCCAATTCCGGATCTGGAATACCTTTTAAAATTTCTAAGATTTTTTGTTTAATTTCTTTTTCTTCTAACATAATTTTAAGTGATTATTTTCCATTTCGTATTTTCTATCTAATTTTATTAGATCTTCCAATTTTTCCCTGTGAGAAACTAAACAAAAAGCTGTGCCTTCTTTTTTAAAATCGTTAATAATTTTAAAAACTTTTTCAATAGCATTTTTGTCTACTCCAGAATCAATTTCATCCATAAAAACTATTTTTGGTTTCAAAGCAAAAAGGTGAAGCATTTCAGCTTGTTTTTTTTCTCCACCAGAAAAGCCAATATTTAGTTCTCTTTTTAAGAAACTTTCATCAATATTCTGAGCCTGAGAAAAAGCTATTATTTCTTTATTAAAATCTAAAACCCCTAATGAACTTTCCGGAAAAACATTTTTATATGACCTATATAAAAATTGCAAAAGATTCACTCCTTCAATTTCTGGTACATGTTGTAAAGATAAATAAAGTCCATGACGAGCTATTTCAAAAGTTTTTAAATTGGTGAGATCTATTTTTTCTTCGTCTTTTTCTAAAAGAATTTGTCCTTCAAGAATTTCAAAATTAGGATGTTTAAAAATAGCTGAAAGAAGAGAAGATTTACCGGACCCATTTCTCCCAGTGATAGCTACAGCTTCCCCTGAAGAGATTTCTAGGTTTGCATTTTCAACAATCTCTTTTCCACTATCAACAATTTTTACTTTTAAATTTTTTATTTGCAATTTCATATTATTTAAGTTTTTTTAAATTATCTGTTAAACATCTATAAGCCAATAAGGCACAATTTATTCTAGAAGGAGAAATTTTTACTTTTAATAATTCGTAAATTATGGCTGGCGTCCAAAGTTTTAAATCTTCAAAACTTAATTTTTCATTCTTAATTTTCTCTGTCATCAAGCTCATTCCCGCCTGAGAAAGAGCGCAACCATTTCCAGACCAAGAAACATTTTGAATTCTTCCATTTTGTAAATCTAAATATAATTCACCAGAATCTCCACAATCCACATTTTGTGCATATCCTACACAATCACAATCTGTACAAGCTTTATTTAGCTTGTTTCTTGGGTTCCTATAGTGCTCCAAAATATTCTCTTCGTATAAAAAATCGTTATCCATAGAGAAAAGTTACCATAAAAACCTATTTTTCAAAAACGCTTTTAATCTTTAAAAGGCCTATCAATAAAATGTCTATATCATTTTCCGTGTTGTAAATATGAAAAGAGATTCGGGTAAGACCACTTGGTATACCAAAATAGTTCATCAGTGGCTCAGCGCAATGATGTCCTGCTCTCACAGAGATATTGTATCTAGAAAGAATCTCCGCCACATCGTGAGGATGAATCTCTTTTTCATTCAATAAAACCTGGAAAGAAATTATTCCAGAATTTTTATCTGGATCGGCGGCAAAAGTTTTTATTTGAAAAATGTTTATATACTTTGAATTAAGCTCTTCAACCTTTTCTAAAAAATATTCTACAAGATTTTTAGAGTGAGAGAAACTTTTTCCTTCAATTTTTCTTAAAAATTTTACCGCCTCACCTTCCCCAATTATTCCAGCAATATTTGGCGTGCCAGCCTCAAAAACTTTTATATCACTACGAAAACTAGCCATGTCTCTATCTACTTTAGCCACAATACCTCCTCCGAGAATACTTGGGGTCATTTCTCGAGAAATCTCTCTCCTTATCCAAAGAGCTCCGACCCCAGTAGGGCCAAAAGCTTTATGAAAAGAAAAATAAGCAGCGTCAACATAATTTCTTAAATTCTGAAAGTTTATCTCAACATGTCCAAAACCAGCGGTCATATCACAAATAACAAAAATATCTTTATTGATTTCTTTTATCTTTCTGGCAATATTTTTAATATCCACAAGAGTACCTGTGACATTGGAAGTCAAAGTAATGGAAGCTATTTTTGTCTTTTCAGAAATTAAATTTCCCAAATTAGAAATATCTAAATTCAGATCGGAATCTAATTCTAAAAAAATTAGTTCCATTTTTTTATTTCTGGCTAATTTCTGAAGAGGCAAAAGAGAAGAGTGGTGTTCTAAAATAGTGGTTAGTATTTCATTATTTTCAAATAAAAAAGGATTCTCCTCATCGTAAAGAGCTATTAAATCTAAAAGCATATTACTGGATGCTGTAGCCCCGCTCGTCCAAATAATTTCTTCTTCAGAACAGTTGAGATATTCAGATAAAAGCTGTCTAGAATTTTCAAATTCTAAAGTCGATTTTGTGGCCAATTTAGAAACGGCACGATTAATATTACTTCGATAATTAAAGTAATATTCATTCATTTTATTTATTACTGTATCCGGAGTCAGAGAAGACGCAGCTGAGTCTAAATAAATAAGCTCTACATTATTCTCTTTCTTGTAGTTTTCAAAAATTTGAAACTCTTTTTTAATTTGATCCATGCAAAAATTATACCAAATCTTTACTTAAAAGTATTTTTTTAACCTGATCTAATTCAAGTTTAGTTTTTCTACCAACAGTTAATGGCTCATTATCAATCAAAGGTACGAGATGAACATGCACATGCGGAACTTGTAACCCCTCTACAATCATAGCCACTCTATCAAAATCTAATAGGCTTTTTAATTTAATAGTTAAAATATTTGCTACTCTTCTAGCAACTTGCATTAATTCTGAATACTCATCTTCACTTAGATCAAAAATATATTCTACTTCTCTTTTTGGAATAACCAAAGTGTGCCCATCGCGAATAGGATTAATATCTAAAATCGCAAAATATTTTTCATCTTCGTAAACAATATCTCCTGGAATTTCTTTGTTTAAGATTTTAGTAAAAACGCTAGACATATTTGTTGTGCGCCGAGTTGGATTTGAACCAACGTAGCCCGAAGGGCGACAGATTTACAGTCTGTTGTAATTGACCACTCTACCATCGACGCATACTTAAAAATCAAAATAAATAAATTTAAAAGGATTTTCAAGTTAAAAAATTATATCATAAGTAGAAAATTAAGGCAAAGAGATTTTTAGAAAACTCTATTTTTTCAAAGCTTTTTTTAGATATTGTCCTGTATAAGATTCTTTTATATTTGCCACATATTCTGGAGTACCCTGTGCCACAATTTTCCCCCCTCCGCTACCTCCTTCCGGACCAATATCAATAATATGATCAGCGTTTTTAATAATATCTAAATTATGTTCTATCACTACCACCGTGTTTCCTTGATCAACCAATTTGTTTAAAATTTCTAAAAGCTTTTTAACGTCTTCATAATGCAAACCAATAGAAGGTTCATCCAAAAGATAAATTGTTTTTTCAGTATGCTGACGATAGAGTTCGCTAGAAATTTTTACTCTTTGAGCTTCCCCTCCGGAAAGAGTGGTGGCACTTTGGCCTAATTCTAAATAACCAAGCCCTACGTCATTTAAAGTTTTTAATCTATCATAAACAGCTGGGATGGCTCCAAAAAACTTTAAAGCTTCTTCTACAGGCATACAAAGCACATCGTAAATACTCTTATTTTTATATTTTACTTCTAGAGTTTCTTTGGTAAATCTTTTACCATTACAAATATCACAAGTTACATAGACTGTTGGCAAAAAGTGCATCTCTACAGCAATTTCTCCATTTCCTTCACAAGCTTCACAACGTCCTCCTGCACGATTAAAAGAAAATCTAGAAGCATTCCAACCACGAATTCTGGCTTCTTCAGTGTTAGCAAACAAATCACGGATATGAGTCCAAGCTCCTGTGTAGGTTACAGGATTACTTCTGGGAGTCCTTCCAATTGGAGATTGATCAATAAGAATAACACGAGAAAGATATTCTGTTCCAATTATTTCCTCACAGTTAAAAACTTTAGCTGTTCTATGTTTTCGCTCAAGTCTTCCTAAAAGGTTTTTATAAAGTATTTCATACATAAAACTAGATTTTCCAGATCCAGAAACACCAGTGATCACATTAAATTTTCCCAAAGGGACTTTAACATTCATTTTCTTAATATTATATATTTGTCCATTTTTAATAGAAATAAAAGCTCCATTTCCTTCTCTGCGCTTTTTAGGAATTTCAATTTTTTCTTCTCCTCGCAAATAAGCCAAGGTTAAAGATTTACTTTTTTTAGTTTTGTCTACAAGATAATCTTCCAAATATCCAGAAAGTAAAATTTCTCCGCCATGTATACCAGCTCCAGGACCAATATCTACAATATAATCGCTAGCATAAATAGTGTCTTCGTCATGCTCTACCACAATAATGGTGTTCCCCATATCTCGAAGTTCAGTCAGAGTATTTATTAATTTATCATTATCTCTTTGATGAAGACCTATAGTTGGCTCATCTAAAACATACAAAGCTCCGACCAATTTACTTCCTAACTGTGAAGCCAAACGGATTCTTTGAGCTTCTCCTCCGGAAAGAGTGTCCGCTTTACGGTTTAGACTTAAATAATTCAGTCCAACATTTAACATAAATTCCAACCGAGATTCAATCTCATTTACCATCAACCCAGCAATTTCTAATTCTTTTTTTGTAAAAACTTTTTTGACATTTTCAAAATATTTTTCCGCCTCTTCAATAGTTAAAGATGTAATTTCTACAATATTTTTTTTAAATTCTTTATTTTTGTCTCCCAAGAAAACATTTAAAGCTTCTTTTCTTAATCTCAAACCTTTACAATCTGGGCAATTTTCTGAAGACCCAAAATATTTTACCCCTAAACCGTTGCAAGTAAGACAAGCCCCATAAGGAGAGTTGAAAGAAAAAAGTCTCGGTTCAATCTCTGGAAAAGAGAAACCACAGTTGGCGCAAGCAAATTTATTGCTCACAATAAATTTGTCTTGCTCCCCTTCCTCGTTTACCATTTCGACTTCTACCAATCCATCAGCTTCCTCTAAAGCTCTTTCAATAGATTCAGAAAGACGTACCATAGCATCCTTTTTGCTGACTAAAAGTTTTAGCTCATCTAACAAAATAAAATCTACAATAAAAGATATGTTGTGTTTTTTAGTTTTAGTTAATTCTATTCTTTCGCGTAAATTTTTCTTTTCTCCATCAATCACCACCTCTTTATATCCTTTACCGAGCATATCATAAAGAAGCTGATAATACTCCCCTTTTCTGCCACGAATTTTAGGAGCTAAAATTCTAACTCCAAAATCTGAAAATTTCACTCCTTGAATACTCTTAATTTTAGTTTCAAATTTTCTATAATCTATTTTTTGAACTTTTTCTAAAATAAAATTAATAATCTCATCATTAGAAAGTTTCTCAATTTTACTTCCACATTCAATACAATAAGGTTTTCCAACTCTAGCATACAAAACTCTTAAATAATCATAGATTTCAGTAATAGTCGCCACAGTAGAACGAGGATTTCTTCCGGCTGACTTTTGGTCAATAGAAATTGCTGGAGAAAGACCTGTTATCTCATCAACATCTGGTTTTTGCATTTGATTTAAAAAATGTCTGGCATAAGCGGAAAGTGATTCCACATATCTTCTTTGCCCTTCAGCAAAAATAGTATCAAAAGCCAAAGAAGACTTACCGCTTCCAGAAAGTCCTGTGAAAACAGTTAATTTATTCCTTGGTATTTCCACGTTTACATTTTTTAAGTTGTGAGTCCGGGCACCACGAACAACAATCTTTTTATCAAGACTTTCTTCTATTTTTTTCTTTTTATTCTTCTCTATCATTTTTGTCATCGTCTTATAATAGCATTTATGTATTATTTTGAAAACAGATTTGTAAAGATAAGTCTTGATATTAAAGACGCAAATAAAAAACCCAAATAATTTGGGTTTTTTAAACTTATAAATATTAATTAATCGGTTTAAGCACTGATTTCATCAACGCCTTTTATAACAGGATTGTCAGCTGGAATCTCACCAACAGAAGAATTTATAATTTCAAAAGATCTAATCATGTCTTTTGCGTCTTGCTTAGCTTCATCGCTATCATATTTTTCATTTTCTACAATAGCTAACCAGCCACTTCCATCCTCAACCTTAACTTCTTGAACATAATATTCTGTATTAATATTTTCATCAACAACATGTTTGACGACAATATCTGAATTGCCTGCAAACTTCACATCTTCTACCACAACTTCTGGATTAGTTTTCTTAAAAACTTCGTTAATATAATCTTCAGCTGAATAGCCTCTACCACCTTCAAAAGTTATGTAAAGAGTAACATAATTATTTTCTTCAGCATCAAAAAGTTTAAACCAATTTGATTGGGTAAGAACTCCCTGAACAACTTTATTCTCTTTTTTGTGCAAGAAAGAGAAATCTAAAACATATTCCCCTTCAAATATAGCAACTTGCTTTCCTTCAAATTTTGTATAATCTTCGCTATTGGCAATATCAATCTCTTTTTCACCACCACCATTCCAGATTTTTAAAGATTTACCCTCTAAACCTCTGTAAACGAAAAGACCGATTAATAAAAGTACTACCGCCCCAATAGCCCACCAAAATGTCTTATTATTCTTAATATCTATCTTTTTCATATATTTTTCTATATTTTCTGTTTATATAATAAACATTCTAGCATATATGTTTTTTTTTGCACTCTTGATTTTTAATAGATTTATTTTATGCTTTCAGTCTCAAAATTCTGTATTTTTCCTCTATTTTCCTAATTTTTCCTTCAAAGCCATAATTCCGTCACGGAGTATGGCGGCGGTTTCAAAATCTAAATCTTTTACAGCTTTCGCCATTTGTTTTTCTTTCAATTTGATTAATTTATCAGGATTTTTCTTAAATAATTTTTTATCAGTTTCTAATTCTAAAGCTAAAGATTTTTCATGATCCTTCTTCAAACCTTCAGTGATATCCTGAATATTTTTGACAATGGTTTTAGGAGTAATATTATGTTTTTTGTTATATTCAAGTTGTATTTTTCTTCTTCTTTCAGTTTCCTTAATGGCTTTGTCTAAAGATTTAGTCAAAACGTCAGCATACAAAATAACTCTACCTTCTACATTTCTAGCTGCGCGCCCAATAGTTTGGATTAAGGAAGTTTCATTTCTTAAAAACCCTTCTTTATCGGCATCCAAAATCCCAATCAAAGAAACTTCTGGTAAATCCAAACCTTCACGAAGTAAGTTGACTCCAACCAAACAGTCAAATTCACCCTTTCTGAGTCGAGTTAAAATTTCTATTCGATCTAAAGTTTCTATATCACTATGCAAATATTCCGCCCTAATCTTTTTTTCTTTCAAAAAATCTGCCAAATTTTCTGCCATTTTTTTAGTCAAAGTCGTAGCCAAAACTCTTCTTCCAGTCTTAATTTCTTTAACGGCTTCAGTAATAAAATCATAGACCTGACCAGGATATTTACCTTTTTCCATTACTGGACGTATTTCTAATTTTGGATCTAACAGACCTGTAGGACGAATAATTTGTTCTACTATTTTATTAGAATTCTCTTTTTCATATTCTCCCGGGGTGGCAGAAACATAAATCACATCGTTAATTTTCTTTTCAAATTCTTCATATTTTAGAGGTCTATTATCTTTAGCTGAAGGTAAACGAAACCCAAAATCCACCAAAGTCTGCTTTCGAGATCTGTCACCACTAAACATTCCGCGAATTTGAGGCAAAGTCACATGTGATTCATCAACAATAGTCAAAAAATCTCTCCCGTCTAAATTAAAATAATCTAACAAAGTATCAGGAGCTTCCCCTTCTTTTTTTTCAGAAAAATGTCGAGAATAGTTCTCTATACCTGAACAATACCCAAACTCCTTTATACTCGCCAAATCGTATTGGGTTCTTCTTTTAAGTCTTTCAACTTCCAAAAGTTTACCTTCTTTTTTTAATTCTTTTAATCTTTGTTTTAATTCTTCCTGAATACTTTTTAAAGCTTTTTCTTGGGTGACTTTATCTGAAATAAAATGTTTTGCAGGAAAAATAAAATAATCTTCAAACTCTTCCAATTCACGCATAGAAATAGGATCAGTAATTATCAGCTTTTCTATTTTTCCATTGTTTAATTCTATTTGAATCATAAAAGTCTCACTCATTGGCATAATATCAATTCTATTACCGATAGTTCTAAATGTTCCAGGAGACAAATCAGCATTTGTTCTTTTATAATGGATTCCAACAAACATTTTCATAAGTTCAACCTTGGAAATCTTTTGTCCTACAAAAATTTTCTTATTTACTTTTTCATACTCTATTGGTGAACCGAGACCATAAATACAAGAAACTGAAGCTACAATTATCACATCATTTCGAGTTAAAAGTGATTGAGTAGAGGCGTGACGAAGCCTATCTATCTCTTCATTGATTTGAGCATCTTTTTCAATATAAGTATCTGTGGTAGGTAAATAAGCTTCTGGCTGATAATAATCGTAATAAGACACAAAATAATGTACAGCGTTATCTGGAAAAAAAGTTTTAAACTCTTGAGCCAATTGAGCAGCTAAAGTTTTGTTGTGGGCTATAACCAAAGTAGGCTTTTGGACCTTTTCTATGACATTAGCTATAGTAAATGTTTTGCCTGTCCCAGTTGCTCCAAGCAGGGTCAATTTCATCTTATCTTTATCTGATTTTTGAATTTTTTTTACCAAATCTAAAATCGCCTTAGGCTGATCACCAGCTGGTTTTAAATCTGTTTTTAGTATAAATTTTTTATTTTCTTTTATCACAAACAAATGATAGCAAAATTCAGACAAAAGAAAAAGATTATTCGCTTAAATATTTTAAACCAGTTTTTTCAGATCGAACCTTAACCTCTTTAATTAGTTCTATGTTTTTTAACACTTCTTCTCCTATCACCTCTTTAGTGAACTTAAAATTTACACCTAAACCATTTTTTACATCTTCTTCAAACCATTGATCAAAAATATAATTACCGAGTGAATAATAAATATATTTGTCTTTATAGATTTCACTTTCTTCTATAACATGAGGATGCCCGCCAATTACCATATCTGCTCCAGCATCAATCCATTTATAGGCTAAATATTTTTGATTTTCAGTAGAAGTGGTTTTATACTCAGTTCCCCAATGGGGCATCACTATCACAAAATCAACTTTTTCATTTGCTTTAAATTTTTGAATTTCCATTTCTATTCTTTCGCTATCGTTATCTCTCGTAAATTCATGATAACCAATATATCCTATACAAATATCTTTTTCACAAAAAATATCTCCTAAACTTTCCATCTCTCTATCGTTGTAAGGATTTCCAAAATAAAAAATTTTAGCATCGTCTAAATAGGCTTTTGTTTCTTGAAATCCTTTATTGTAAAAATTATCTGTATGATTATTTGCTAAAGAAATAGTCTTAATATTTAGAATATTTAAAATCTCTGGAGTAGAGGTTGGAAAAGTAAAATGAAGTAACCCGGTATAGCTACCATCGTCTCTATATGTCTTGGTTTTGTTTTCAGTAATTGGACCTTCAAGATTAGCAACTACATAATCATATCTAGCATTTTCTTCTTTAAAATTTCCTAAAAAGTTACTAACAAAATTCTTTGGAGTTTCATGTTCGTTTATAATCTTTCTAATATTTCTATCTAACATTATGTCACCTACAAAGAGAATACTTAATTCGTTCTTTTTATTTTTAACATCTTTCTCAGTTTCTATCTCTGGAATATTTTCATAATATCTATAACCATAATTTTTATCTATAAAATAATAAGCTACAAATAGTCCCGGAATCACAAAAAGAGTTAAAATTACTTTAGTAAAAGTATTTAATTTCATAATTATGTCTTGATAATAACACAACTATTCAACTTCAGAAAATTTTTCAAGAAATTCCGAAATTGGTCTCACCCAAATTTTTCCAAGCGACGCATCTTCATACAAAGCTTTGTAAATCACCACCTCCACTAGATCATATCTCTCATCATTAATTTGTAATTTTCCAACTTCCAAAACTTCATAAAATTTAGTTTTATCTTTATAGTGAAAATACTTTTTGCCAATTTCAACTTTTGTGAGCATACTAATTTTTATATCTCCCTAAAACACTCTTTTTGAATTCAAAAAATCTGTCTTCTATAATACTTTGTCTAATGTCTTTTACTAAGTGGACGATGAAGTGGAGATTGTGAAGTGAAGCAATAGTCGCGGCAATCATTTCTTTACTTCTAAAAAGATGCGCTAAATAAGCTTTTGTATATCTATGAGCATAACAACTTTCGTCGTCACAAACAGGAGAAAAATCATTTTTATATTTACTATTGAAAATATTTATTCGTCCATCTTTGGTATAAAGACTTCCATTTCGAGCAAGACGCGTCGGAGAAACACAATCAAAAGTATCTATTCCATTTTCAATTCCATAAAAAAGATCTTCTATTTCACCTATTCCCAAAAAGTGGCGCGGTTTATTTTCTGGAAGATTTTCATTTGTAACTTTTAAAATTTTTGTCATATCTTCTTTAGTAAAACTACCTCCTATACCAAAACCGTCAAAAGATTTTCCAGAAATATTCATTTCTCCTAAAACTTTAGCCGATTCTTTTCTTAGGTCTTCATATATTCCTCCTTGCACTACGGCATACAATGCCTGCATCTCACCAGTCGCTTCAGATTCTCCAAGTTTAATATGGTGTTCCAAACTTCTTTTTGCCCAACGGTGAGTTCTTTCTAGAGCTTCTATTTGATAGTGTTTATTAGCAAACGGACTAGTACATTCATCGAAAGCAAAAAATATATCTGCACCTAGATCGTGCTGAATTTCCATGCTTTTTTCAGGAGTAAAGAAATGTTTACCTCCATCAAAGATGCTGCGAAACTCTACCCCATCTTCAGAAATTTTTACTAATGATTTTTCTTCCTTTTTTTTATTTAATTTTATTTTATTTTTTAAACGATATTTCTTAAAAAAGAAAATATCTATAGAGAAAAATTTATTATTTTTAAATATTTTTTTTAATCTAAAACTTTTATTTTTGTTTTCTAAATTCTTTTCTAGGTTTTGATTAGCCAAATCTTCTCTTTTAGCAATTTTGGATACTCCCACCCCCATTGCTGCCCCAAGAGAAAATACCTGGAAACCCCCAGAATCAGTAAAGGTGGGGCCATTATAATTCATCATCCTCGCAAAACCTCCGTGTTTTTTTACAATTTTATTTCCTGGCTCAAGATAGAGATGATAAGTATTTGCGAGCACAGCGTCAGAGTCAACATATTTTTGGAAATCTTCAGGTAAAACACTTTTAATTGTCGCCTTTGTTCCTACAGGAATAAAGGCTGGTGTTTCTATTTTTCCGTGCGGAGTATGAATTATTCCAACTCTAGCCAAAGGAGCTTCTGCCGACTTTTTAGTTATTTCAAAAGAAAACTCTTTCATACTAATTAAAACCTCACAATCTCTTCACACTTAGCAATAATATTTCTCGGAGAAAGATTATCTTCCAAACCTAATCTTTCCACTTTAATATTTGAATGGTTAGGATTTTCAGAAATTATTTCAGCTATTAAACTTCCCATTCCACCAATTCTAGAATGTTCTTCTATGGTTAAAACATTTTTATGAGTATCAGCAAAATTTCCTATAAAAGCAGCTATTTTTTCATTTTTAAATCTATCATTAGAAGAAATTAAAGACATATTTAAAACTGTTACTTTATAATTCATACTCTCTAATTCTTTAGCAGCTTGAAGAGCGTTGTACAAAATTGGTCCATAAGCAATTATGCCAACTTGGAAAGTGGCTTCTAGGTTTTTAGGAATATAAACAATCTCTGGTAAACCGGTCCACTCTTTAAGATTTCCTTCTCTTTCAAAATAATTTTCATCAAAAATTTTAGGAGAACCTTCGCTAAAAATTCTAAAATAAGAAAAATCATTTCGACTGTTTTTAAAAAAACCTTTCTCCACAACTTTTAATAAATAACTTGCTTCTGAAGCGTCAGCTGGCGCAAAAATATTTACCCCTCCCAAATTTCGCAAAAGAGCCACATCATTTTTAATTTCCAAATTATCTAAATAAAGAGCCTCAGCCAATTCGTTTTCTTTATAAATTCTAGGAGACTGCATATTAAGAATTGTAAGGTTCACCTCTTTTTCTTTGTTATTTAAGAATTTAAAAATAGTTTTAGAGAGTCCGTTATAAAGCTTGTAAAAATTATCCATCAAACCGGTATGTGAATTTTTGAGATTCTCATTAAAAGATTCGTTTATAAGAAAAACGTTTTTATTTTGATTTTTAGAAATGGTAGAGCAAATTTGTATTGCTTCCGTAGCAGGAAAAATATGTTGCGTATCTCCTGAAGCCTCTTCCAAATTATCTACCTTGAAGATTAAGTTATTATAATCCTCAAACTCAGCCAAGGTAAAAAATGTCTTTTCAACCTGATTTTGAAACTCTTCTTTTTCGAATAAATTTTTATTTAACATATTTTTAATTTACATTAGCTAAGATAATTGTTGGCTTTTTTAAATCTTTAGCATAATACACAGCCTCACAAACAGAAGCTGGGCTCAAACCATTAACTACTAGAGTATCAAAACCTAAATTGATTAACTTGCCATTTAATTTATTTTCTTTATTAATTTCTGTATTAGAAGATTTAGTGTAAGAAATAATAATAATTCTACGCATATTATTTTTCTGGATAAATTCTAAAGCTGAAAAATTATTTAATAGATCTAATTCGCTAACTACTAAATAATAAAATCTTTCATGCCTGTCTCCGGAATCTCTGGCGGCAGTATAATGACCGATCGCTTCCCCAAAAGTATTTTCCACTTTCAAAAAAGTATGTTTGGTGATATAAGACTTTAAATTAGAAAACTCTTCATATCCAGCATGAACCTTTATCACACTTTCTACAATATTGGCATAATTGTTTGTAGAAAAGACATCGTCCTTATTTTTCCAATTAGGAGTCTTGGGGTCATGATTAATAATTTTAAAATACAAAGCAACAAAAATGCCAGAAAGACTTTTTAGATTTTTTAAAGCTTTTTCACCGAAAGACGAAAAAACATTACCTATAGTAATTTCAACATCTTGCTGCACCAGACTTAAAGCTTCTTTTTCATCTTTTGTCAAAGTCTTCATACAAATCTATTATATCATAGAGAGAATTTTTAGCTTCGTCTTAATTTTCGCAAATTAGCGACAAATTTTTCCTCTTCTAAATCCTTCAACAAATATGATCCTACTATAAATTTATCCGCTCCAGCTTTAGTTACAAAAGAAATAGTATTTTCATTCATAGAGCCATCAACCTGTATAGACAAATCTTTATAATCTAAATTATTTCTGAAATATCTGACTAATGCTAAAGCTTTTTCGCTAAACTCTTGACCTTGAAGACCTATTTTTTCTATACCCATGATTTGCAAATCTGTCTTCTCGTGCTTATAAAGCAAAGAAAGAATTTCTTCTCTATTTTTATCTAAAAAATCTAATTTAGCAGTAGCAATAATCCTGGTGAGACTTTTTTTAGCTCTGTTCAAAATTTCCTCTAAATCTTTAGAAAATAAAATTTCGTCTAAATGTATAACTACACTTTTGGGTTTAAAATTTTCTACTTCTAAAAAATATTTTAGTTGATCTTCACACATTAAGTGAAATTCTAAATTAAAATAATTTTTATAAGATAAAAGTTTTGTAATTTCTTCTTGCTTCGAAGAATCTGGAAGCCAAGTCTCATTATTTACAAATTTTCCATCACATAAATCAATTTGTATGAATTTAAAATCGATACTATATTTGTCTTCAATTTGAGATAAAAAGTCTAATTTTTTAGCTATTTCTTCAAAATTTTTTTCTAAAATGGCGGGTATTATTTCCATAATTAATTATCTGACACTTCAGCTCTCATAGAAGCCAACCTGTCTAACTCGTCTAATTCCGTCTTAGTCACTTTAGTATCAATATTTTCTTCCAGATCTTCTATTTGTTCAACTCTTCTTTCGTGTCTGGTTACGGTTGTCTCGTCAGCTTCATCAAATTTGGTTAAAAGAAAAGTTTTTATGGCTTGTTTGGCAAATTCCTCACTTATAAATCTTGCTCCAAAAGAAATAATGTTTGCATTATTGTGTTCACGCAAAAGCTTTACCAATTCCAAATTTTCACTATTTATAACTCCCGCTCGTATTCCCTTATATTTTCCAGCCACTATAGCCTCTCCTTCTCCTGAGCCGCCAAAAACTATACCAAAACCATTTTTCTTTCCTGTATAAATGTCTGAAGACAGAGCTCCAGCACAAGCAGAAACATATTTTGGATAATCGTCATCTTCATCATATTCATAAGCTCCAAAATCAACTATTTCAAGAGAAGAAATAACTTGACCGTTTTGTTCTAATTCTTTTTTTAAATCGTCTTTTTCCACTTCCAAGAATAGTTTTAAAGCTTCTTTCATTTCAAACCCTGCATGGTCTGTGGCTAAATAAATTTTCATATTCTTATTATACTATAAAATAAAAAACCTCATTTTTTATTAATGAGATTTCTTAAACTTTGTTAATAATTAAATTTAATAATTAAATTTCGCAAGCCCCAGAAACGCAAGCAAATTCTTTTGATCCTGTTGTGTTGTCAGAAACTTCATATTGAGTCAACTTAGAAAAATCTATTTTTCTTATAGATTTAGTTCTTTTTTCAAATTCTTCTTTACCAATTTCCTCATAAGGAGCCAACTGGTAAATATGATCTGTTCGAGGCAAAAACGTCAAACCTCCGATCAGGCCCCAATTCTCATAAACAAAATTCCCAACCCCAATCCACTCTTCAGGACCTACATAAATAGTCGCAGAAGGATTATGTTCCACAAAATTCTCTTTTAATCTTTTCCATTCTTTCAGCAAATCAATAGCTGAGACCTCATCTTTAAATATTGCACCTGCTGGCGCTTTAACTGGAAATTCTAAGACAAAGGTTGTAGCGTTGTTTGTCGATTGTCCAACTTCCGGCACACAAGGCACACCTTGATCGCGGGCCATTTGCAACAAAGGATCTGTACTAGAAATACGAACTCTGCGAATAAAATATGGAGCGTACCAAGGATGCATTCCTGAGCCAACACCCAACAGTTGCCCAGAATTACCATGTGGTTTTACACAAGTAATCGCGGTAGAAGGATTAATTTTAAACCTTTTGGCATATTTTTTATTTGTATCAATTCCGATGTTTTTAAGATTTTGCAAATTCGCATCATTGCGAACAATCTTATTATCGTAATAACCAGTCAAAGAGACACCAAGCAACCTTTCTTCCTCACAATTCGTTTTCCATTTTTTAGAAAGATAACCAAAATTTGTAAGAGAAGATTGATAGGTTCCAAGAATTGTAGCTATTTCCATTTTTTTAGCCAATGTTTTCATCGTGTCTTGCGGGCGAATAACAATACTAGTAAGATTACAAAATTGTTTTGATTTAAGATAAATTTCCCCACAAGGATTTAAACCTACCTGCTTTTCATTCTTTATAAATTCCCAACGACGAGATGGAACTTGTTTTTCCAATCCCCCGCGATTAAACAAACCCCTCTCTCCTGATTTAGATTTTACTAAAGCTGTCCACTCTTCCAAAAATTCTTCTGTGCTTGGTTTTTCATTAAAAACTACAGAATTATTTGCCATAGTTCTTTGAGATTCAGACAAATAAAATTGTCCCTTCTTTGAATCTCGCATTTCCAAATCATCTAATTCCGAAAGTGAAATAAGAGCACTTCGACGAACTCCGCCAGCTACAACTATTAAACCTATTTTACAAACAATGTCGTGTAAATCTAAATTCGAAAGACGTCGACCCTGTTTAGCTAGGATTTTTTGTTTTGAAAAGTCCATCAATTCCATAAGAGGTTGCGGACCTGAAGCTCTTCCTCCAGCTGTTTCTAAACGCGCTCCAGCAGGTCTAATTTGAGAGTAATCAAACTTTACATCTTTTCCGTTAAACCAAGACTCTAATCCAAAAACAAAGGCATCAGCCCAGCCCTCTTTACTATCTTTAACAATATAATTAACAGGTTTTTCTTTGATTTGTTTTTTTATTTGTGGAAATTGTTGGACATTTTCTGATTCGACCGAAAAACCAAGTCCTGCCCCACACATGGAAATATACATAATCTCGCCTAAATCTTGCGCACAAGTAGGAGTGATATAAGCACAATTGTATGCCCAAACATTTGAATTGCGACAAGCTTTACCGGCCGACCAAAGAAGGCGCATAGAAGGACAAACTTCTTGATTTAAAATAGCTTTGCGAATATCATCATATTCTTTTTTGCTTAATTTATTTTCCAGATTTTCTTTCATGTAAAGCATATATCTATCCACCGTTTCTATCCAAGTTTCTCGACGACCAAGATCTGGCTTCCATCTAGAATAAAACTGATAAAAAATAAATTCTGAATAAGGGCTAGAAAAATATTTGCTACTTTCTTCAACTGCTTTTTTTGTAGCTTTAGAAATTGGTTTCGAAACCCTTAATTCTGAACGTTTATTACGATAAAGAATATATTTTTTTGCTGTATCAACAAAATTAGATCTCATCAACTCTTTCTCCACCAGGTCCTGAACCATTTCTACTGATGGTAAAAATTTTGCATTTTTATCTTTTTTAATTAAATCAGCTTGCGCATCAAGTAGGTTTTTAAAAACATTTTTAGCTATAGCATCGGCCATAAGCTCACCCCCTTCTTTTGAAACTTCAAAAGCTTTTAAGACAGCGTGTGTTATTCTTTCTAACTCAAAGGGTACAACCTCCCCTGTTCTTTTACGAATAAATTTAATTTTAGACAACTCACTCTTTGGAATATCTTTAGTTTTTTTCATACTTTTACTTTTTTATTTAAATTATTAATTTTGTAATACAAAATAAAAAACCCAAAAGCACCCACCCGCTTTCTAAATAAATCTTACCATGGGCAAATTTTTAAAAAATCAAAATTTGACAAAATCCAGTCATAGGCTTTCCTTCGTAAGGAAAAAGTTATCAACATATTTGACTCAGGTGGGAAAAAGGTGGTTAAATAAACTTTAAATAAAGCTAACAGCTTTCAAAGTGTGCTGCAGGAGAGTATTCGCGTATCCAACTTCGTTGTCATACCAAATTAAGACCTTTATCAAATTACCATCAACGACTTTTGTCATTTTAGCGTCAACAATTCCTGCATAGCGTATTCCTAAAATATCTGAGGAAACCAATTCTTCATAGCTTACAGCTAATAGACTTTTCCACCTTTCAGTTTTTGAAGCATTTTCAAGAATTCTATTTATCTCTTCAACACTAGTGTTTCTTTTTGAAATAAAAGTTACGTCTGCCAAACTTCCAGCAACTACCGGTACCCGAATAGAGATTCCATCAAATAAATCTTTTAATTCAGGAAAAGATTTTGTCACAGCGATAGCAGCTCCAGTGGTAGAAGGTATAATATTTTGAGCTCCAGCTCTACCTATTCGCCAATTTTTTTTATTTATTCCATCAACAATAGACTGAGAAGCTGTATAAGCATGGATAGTATTTAAAATAGCTTTTTCTATTCCCACAGTTTCATTTAAGATGGCCATAATAGGAGAGATTGCATTTGTGGTGCAAGAAGCATTACTAGTGATTTCAAAATCTTTTAATTTTTCTTCATTAAGACCCATAAGTACAGTCTCACTTTTACGCATACTATTTTTTAGATCTTTAGCTGGTGATGAGAGTATTACTTTTTTTGCTCCAGATTCAATATGGAAATGAGCTTTATCTGCACTAGAAAAAATTCCAGTACATTCCACAACTAAATCTACACCTAGGTTGTCCCAAATTTTTTCTTGAACAAATGTTTCTGGGTCTTTTTCACTCAAAAATCTAATCTTTTTCTGATCTCCATTTAATAAGGTTAAAACTAAATATTTTTCTTTTTCATCGATTATTCTAGTTTCTATATTTCTAAAATTTTTCTGCCTGTAAACAGTGTCATAATTTAAAAGATAAACCATATTATCCAAATCTCCTAAATCGTTGACGGCTACAATTTCAATCTCCTTTAAAGCTTTTCCGTCCATCAAAGCCAACTTCAAAAGAGATCTACCTATTCTGCCAAAACCATTAATAGCTATTTTCTTCATAAGAAAATTATATCACAACAAAAATCTTTATTAGAAAATAATTTTAAACTACTCCAAAGAATCCTCATTTAGTGGAATTTTAGAAATGACAATTCTGGTATTTTTTCCTTCTTCACTTTGAATAACAAAACTCCAATTATTGGAATGAACTATACCGTTTACAATGGAAAGTCCTATACCGGTGCCAGAAAACTCTTCTTCCACATTTTTACCCCTATAAAATCTTTCGCTAATCTTTGGAAGCTCTTCTTTTTTAATTCCTATTCCAGTATCAAAAACTTCTATCTTTAAGTACCTTTTACCCAAACTTTTATATTCAGACAAGGAAACTTTTACTTCTCCAGAATTTGTATATTTAAAACTATTAGAAATAACATTGTTAAAAATCCTCTCTAAATGTATCGAGCTAGCTTTGATGTGTTTATTTGGCTTAAGTTTGTTGTCTATAGAAAATTTTACTAATTCATGTTTTTTATTTTCTAAGTTTCTATAAGATTTTTCAATGACTTCGACTATTTCTGCCACAGTCACATTTTCTTGCTTATTTTCAACATACTTTATTCTAGCCTCGAACAACAAATCATCTATTAAATTTGTCATGCCAGATATTTCTTTCAAGATTACTTCTGTTCCCTCTTTAGCTTCTTCTAATTTTCTTTTTGCGTCTTCATCTTTCTCAATCTTTTCAGCTTTTTCTATTTTACTAGACAAGATTTCAGCTCTCATATTTATAACAGATAATGGTGTACGCAATTCATGAGAGAGATTGGAAGCAAACTTAGTTTGTACATTTGTTATATATTCTATCGGTTCTAACATTTTCTTCACAAGTCTATCAAAAAGAGTGACGCTCACTACAAAAATTATAATATCTGAAACTATTAAAAGAAAAATAGTTTGCTCTCTCAAGTTTTGAAAAAGTTCTTCAGCATCCACATAATAGGCAATCTCGTCACTTCTAAAAACTGGCGCAATCTGATAAATAATATCCTGAGTCAAAAGACTGTAAACCACGAAAGAAAAGGAACCTAAAATCACAAAAACAAAAATAGCAGCTATTAAATCAAGCTTTAATCTTGTGGAAGTAAAAAGATTTTGTCTGGTTTTTTTAATCATTTTCTTAATTAAAAACTAACTTATAACCAACTCCTCGTATTGTCTCAACTCTTCCAGAAAAATTATTTTTTTGTAATTTGCTTCGTAAGTTGTGAACATGAACATCTACAAATCGGCTGCTCGGAGTCTCGGACTCTTTCCAAATTCTTTCCAGTATATCTTCTTTGCTGACAGCCTCGCCATCTCCTTCTAATAAAATTTCAAAAATGTCTGATTCTTTATTAGTAAGAGAAACAATCTTTTCTTTTCCTTCTTCTTTTTTTATAAGAATTTCTCCTAAACTAGCATTAAAAACAAAGCTAGAATTTTTATTATTGTGAATAATTTCTTTTTTGCTAGATTTTTCAGTCGAGTAAGAGATTGTGTTTTTGGTTGGATTATTTTTTTGTAAATTCCTTCTATAAATAGAATGAATTCTAGCGGTCAATTCTTTCACATTAAATGGTTTTACCATATAATCGTCCGCTCCCGCTGCCAAACCAAAAACTTTATCATCCACAGTATCTTTAGCTGTTAAAATAATTATTCCGCTTTCTGTCCCAAGATTTTTAATTTCTCTTAAAGTTTCAATACCATCTTTCAGGGGCATCATTCTGTCTAAGATAATCACGTCAAACTCTTGATTCTCTTTTTGTAATTCCTTAACCTTAGAAATAGCCTGTACCCCATTAAAAGCCACTTCCACGTTAAAGCCTTCTTCTTCTAAATAAAGCTTTATTCCTTCATTCAATTTCACATTATCTTCTACAACCAATATTTTCATACCTAAAATTATAACAAATGTTAAGAAAATAAAAAACCTCTATTTTAACAATAAATTAAAATAGAGATTAAATAAGTCTTTAGTTTTTTTGGCACACTTCAATCATTTTTTCAACCAGAAGAGAATCTTCTTTGTTGATTTCTTTATATTTCTCAAAAAAATCATCCAGAGCTTTTTGTTCTTCACAAGAAAGAAAATTTTTCTCATAATAAGGCCGCATTTTCTTCTCAAGCTCTATTCTTTTTTGAGCTATAATTCCCCTTTCTTCCATTAACTCTTTAAAATTCATTTTTTCAAATTTTAAATTGTAAATACTGGCTTTAGTATAAAGAATATTTCAAAAAAGTCAAAAAGTAAGCTTTATTATTCTTCATCATCTGTACCAAATTCTCCTGTAAAATTTGCTAAAGCTTCTACGATTTCCGTCATCTCTCCAGACATTATTTTTGATAAATTATGCCAAGATTCTTTTATTCTATGGTCAGTAATCCTATCTTGTGGAAAATTATAAGTTCTAATTTTTTCACTCCTATCCCCTGTTCCAACTTGTTCTCTTTTAGCATCACTACTTTCTTTAGAAAACCTCTCTTCTTCCATTTGATCTAATCTAGCTTGCAACATTTCCATAGCTTTCTCTCTGTTCTTTAATTGACTTCTTTCTATAGTACACTTCACAGCAATACCAGTCGGCTTATGAATCAAACGAACAGCCGTCTCCACCTTGTTAACATTTTGTCCTCCAGCTCCACCAGAACGAGAAGTTTCCATTTCTATATCAGCTGGATTAATTGTAATTTTTTTAATTTTACGAATTGGCATAACGGCTACAGTTACAGTGGAAGTATGAACTCTTCCATTTTTTTCGGTATCAGGAACTCTTTGTACTCGATGTACCCCCATTTCATATTTAAACAAATCCCAAGCTCGTGAACCCTTGATTTCGAAAGAGACATCCTTATAACCGCCCACATCAGAGACACTCTCGTCTAATTTTTCAAAAGAGCATCTATTATTAAGAGCAAAGTTTTGATACATATTAGCCAGTTCAGCTGCAAATAAAGAAGACTCATCCCCTCCGGCTCCAGCCGCAATTTCTAAAATTAAAGATTTTGGCTTCTCTTCCTCTTCTTTATCTTTATCTAAAATTTCAGACATATCTTTCCAAAGAGTTTCTTTTTGAGTGTGAATATTTTTCAACTCATCTTCAGCTACCTCTTTTAATTCTTCATCAAATAATAGAGAATTAGCTTCCTCTTCTTTTTTTAAAAGATCTTCATAGGAAGGAAAAATATATTTTGTCTTATCATTATTTCTAAAATCTTCTTCTGTGTAAGTCATATTTATAAATTTATTATATCGTTAATTACCCAAAATAAAAACACCCGAAAAATACGAATGTTTTTATTTTGTGAGTTAAGCTTTTTTAGTCTTAGCTTTAACTTCTGCCGCTTTAGCAATCTTTTTCTTGAATCTATCCACTCTTCCTGCAGTGTCGAGAACTTTTTCTTGTCCTGTGTAAAAAGGATGACATTTTGAGCAGATTTCTACCTCTATTTCTTTTTTGGTAGAACCTACTACATATTTAGCACCACAAGCGCAAGTAGCTACAGCGTCAGCAAAATATTCTCCATGTAAATCTTTTTTCATAAATTTAGTTTTTCGTAAGTCTAAAAATATTATCACAAAAAACAAGAAAAATCAACTATATTCTAAATTCTATCACGTCACCATCTTTAACTATATATTCTTTTCCTTCTGTGCGAACTAGCCCTTTTTCTCTAGCCATTTTGTACCCATTAAATTCTAATAAATCTCTGCTCGCAACAACTTCGGCTCGAATAAATTTATTTTGAAAATCTGTATGAATAGCAGCAGCCGCTACCGGAGCAGTAGATCCTTTTTTGAAGGTCCAGCCTCTAGTCTCATCCTCTCCTGTAGTAAAATAAGTTTCCAGCCCAAGCATTTTATAACTTTCAGCAATAAGATTATGAATGCCATCATCACAAACACCCCCTCCAGAAATCTCTTGTCTCATGACACTTTTTTCTTCTCCTTCAAAATCTTTTAAATCGTCCTCCACTTTAGCGTCTATTAAACAATAATTAAAGTCATTTTCTTTAAAATAATTTAAAAGTTTTATATATCGCTCATCACTCACCTCGTCCAAATTTTTGGCGCCACATTTTTTATTTAAAGCGTACATGATTGGCTTCATGGTAATTAAGTGAAGCTCTTTTAAAAATTTCAAAAATTCTTCATCCTTTGCAAGATTTTCTTCCAACAAAATACTTCTGGCTAACTTTTCACTTTCTAAAATATTTTTCAATTTTAAAAGTAAATCTTTGAACTTGATAGCCTCCTTGTCTCCTTTTTTAACTTCTTTTTCAATAGTTTCCAGCCTTTTACTCACTGTTGCCAAATCTGCTAAAATTAATTCCATATTAATAATCTGAATGTCTGAAAGTGGATCAATTCTATTTTCCACATGAATCTGTTTGTCATCTTCAAAAAGTCTCACAACCTCCAAAATAGCGTCTGTGTCTCGAATATGTTGAAGAAATTTATTTCCAAGCCCAGCCCCTTCACTAGCGCCTTTTACCAAACCTGCAATATCTACAAATTCCACTATTGCTGGAATAGTTTTTTTGGAATTACTCATTTTAGAAAGTTGATAAAGACGATTATCTTCTACTTCCACGATTCCAACCGAAGGATCAATTGTACAAAAAGGATAGTTTTCAGCCGGTACGCTATTTTTTGTTAGCGCGTTAAAAAGTGTACTTTTGCCAACATTTGGCAATCCGACTATCCCAATAGAGAGTGACATAATTTTGTTAAACAGAAAAAATTATATTAAAAGCTATAAAAATAAATTCTGCTTTTATTTTATCTAATTACAGTTTTCTGAACACCAGCTTTTTCAGCTACTTCTTGAAGCTCTTTTTGATATTTCTTCATAACTTCAAAAGAAGCATACATTTCTGGTTTGCCTTTTTTGACTAACTCCTTAGTTTCTTTGGCTATTTTTTCAAAAAGTTTTGGATCTTGTTCTACAAGATTGTTAATCATTTCTTTTTGATCTTCTGGTAATTTACGAGTTGCATATTTTGCCGCCTCTTTTGTAAAAAATTGTTTTATTCCCATATATTTTGATTATTATACAAAATAAAAACCGTTTTGGAAATCCCTAAAAGGATTAAAGCTCCTAACGGTTTTTAAAATTTAAAATTAATTGTTATTGACTAATTGGAGAAACCCCTAATCTTTGAAGTTCTGCTTCTATTCTAGATTGTATGTCTTCAGCTGACAATCTTAAGTCCTTCATCTCAAGACCATTCATAAAGACAAAAGGTGTGTGAGTTAAACCTAACTTTTTAGTTTCAGCTAAAGAATCGTTCACCACCTTCTGAACTTCTCTGCTATCTCTGTCTAAAATAAATCTGGCCATGTCTAAATCCAAATCTCTTGCATAACCTTCTATTTTACTCTTTGCATCCATAGCATTTCCCCAATCATTTTGTTTTTCATACAAAATATCATGCATTTCCCAGAATTTACCCTGATTACCTGCCGCTTCAGCAGATTGAGCCGCCAAAAAAGCGTTTGGATGAATAGAGGTTAATGGAAAATGTTTATAAGTTAAAGCAAGAGAAGAAGGTCCATATTTTTCTATAATATTTTTATAAACTTCAGGAAACACTTTTCCAAAACCAGCACAAGCTGGACATTGAAAATCAGAATAGGACACAATTCTGACCTTAGCGTCCAAATCTCCCATTGTTGTTTGTGTATTAGCAACTTTTCCAACTGACTGAGTGTCACTTTTATTTTTTTGACTAATAAAATAATTCAAACCAAAAAGAACGATAATTATAGTTAAAAGACTACCGACAACCACTACGGCATTATTTCTTTTTTTGCCATATTGAGAGGAGTGTTTTATTACGTTTGACATATTGTTTTTAAAATTATTAGGTATAAAAAGATTATATCACATGAGTGTTTATAGAAAAGTTTCTCTTATCTATCTGGTGGAATTTCGTAATAATTAATTAAAAAATTAACTAGGTTGAAAAAAGATTCTTTTAAGGTTTGAGAAGCATATTGAGCACCTCGAGGATCTACTTGATATAAGAAAATTATATATTTTGGATTTGTGGCCGGGAAATACCCAAAGAAAGAGTGAAGATACTTATCTTCATAATATTTTTTGGTGATTGGATCTGGTATTTGCGCTGTACCAGTTTTTGCTGCTACAGTATAATTCGGATTTTTTGCATTCATAGCTCCATCCACTACTTCTGTTAAGATTTTGCTAATTATTTGGCTAGTGGAAGCATTTTTAAAAACTGAAACAGAATCATCTTGAGCTATAACTTTAGTTGTACCATTATCATAACTTATACTCTCCACAATATGTGGAGTCACAAGTTTTCCCCCATTACCTAAAACCGCTAAAGCTCTGATGGTCTGAATTGGTGTGGTAGCGATACCTTGTCCATAGCCAGCAGTCACCAAATCAATCGCTACTTTTGAATCGAGATTACCAGTCAAACCAGAAGCTTCAGAAGGTAAATCTATGCCTGTGTACTCCCCAAAACCAAACTCTTTAAAATAATGACTTAAATTATCTCCTCCCATCTTTTGAACTAAAAAAGCAATACCAACATTCAAAGATTCGGAAAGGATTTTTTGTAAAGAAGTATTTGGACCTCTGGCTCTTTTATCATAATTAGAAATACTGTAACCACTTAAAGTGATAGTTCCAGTGTCATTGTAAGTAGTATTTTCGTCAACCAAACCCAAATCTAAAGCCGTAGCCACAGTTAAAGGTTTTATAATAGAACCCATTTCATAAACCCCAGAAATCAAATCGTTATTATAAAAAGCAATATCAGAAACCTCCTTGTAATTATTAGGATCAAAAGAAGGAATTTCTTCCATGGCTATAATAGAGCCGTCATTTATATCCATAATAATAGCTCCTGCTTTCTGAGAATTCCATTTAGTTTTAGCCTCAGCTAAAACTTTAGCTGTGTATCTTTGCACATTTACATCAAGAGTTAAATTGATATCTCCTTCAGAAGAAGCGTATTGAAGCATGCGAGATTTTTCTTCAATTTCTGAATCGCTAGAATTGAAATCTGAAAAAACTTCTGCAAAAAAATTAGCGTTTACAAGATTTTTCTTTTCTAAAACATCATTATAGTATCTTTCTAATCCATACAAGCCCGTTTTTTTATCTTCAGAAAAGCCTACGAAACCAAAAACTTTAGCTCCGACACCTTTCTCAAAATAAACACGACTTTTTTTTCTGTTCACAATAACACCTTTTAATCTTAAAGAGATTATATCGTTAGCAATATTTTCTGGAACATTTTTTAACAGAACTTCATAGCCTGACTCAGTGTTGTGCATTTTCTCAAAAAAAGCCTGCCTATCTAAAAATATTACAACTGAAGAACTAGCATTGTCTTTAATAATTTCAGAATTATAATCTTCAAAAACTTTAGAAATTTTTACATAATAATCATTCTCTAAGGTAGCCAAATTCGACCCTTCACTCATTCTTTTTTGAAAAAACAAATCAATAGTTTTTGGATCTATAGCTATATCATATTCGTTAGACATGGCTACTGCAGGAGAAAGTGCCTTGTTTTTATTGGTAAAAAAAATAGACCCTCTGTCAAAATTTTCTCCCGTATCATAAAAATATTGACTTTCTCCAGCTCTTTTGTATTCTGCTCCATGAATTACTTGTAAATAAAAAAGTCTTACGACAATTAAAATAAAAAATAAAAAAATAGCCAAAACAAAAATATTTATCCGGTTGTGAATTAATTTATTTTTCTCAGACATATCACCTCCTATTGGTTAAAATTTTCTAGATCATTAGTGTTGGTGGTATTTTCGTATAAAAAAGAAAAACTTGCCGCCGCATCTTTTCTGATAGCAAAATTATTATTATTGGCTTCTACAAAACCATTTTTTAAAGCATATTCTTTGGTAATGTTAGAAATTGTTGAATTGTATTCTTTTTCAAGTTTGGTTGATTTCATGTTTATATTATTGATAGTAGCCAAGCCTTCTTTTTTGTTTATAATATTAAAAATTGTAGCTACCACAATTATCATATAAACTATACTCAAAATCACCAAAATAGAAATTAGAGCGTGTATAACATAAATCTTAAGAGATTTTTTAGTGCTAGTAGTAGAAAAATTCTTAAAAGTGTGCAAATAAAGTTTATTTCCATTCAATCTATCTTTATTCAATTGTGTGTTTCTAATTTGCATATTTTTTTTCTACAACTCTCAACTTAGCACTTCTTGATCTAGGATTTTCAAAAATTTCTTTTCTTTCTGGTTCTAAGAAATTCTTTTTATTGTCAAACTTAATAAAGCGAAGTTCATCTTTTAAGAGATTGACAGACTTTTTCAAAACCCTATCCTCTCCAGAATGAAAAGTCAAAAAACTAGCTCTTTTATTTTCTTTCAAAATTTCTGGAAGAGCTTGAACCAGCTCCTCTTCGGCACGCAATTCATCATTTACAGTAATCCGAAGAGCTTGAAAAGTTTTAGTGGCAAAATGTATCTTTTGATGTTTATATTTTTCTGGTACAGACTTTTTTATAATCTCCACCAAATCAAAAGTGCTTTTTATTTCTTTATTTTTTCTTTCTAAACAAATATTTTTAGCTATTCTTTTAGCAAATCTCTCATCTCCATAATAGTAAATTATATCAGCAATATTTTCCTCATCCCAAGTATTAACTATTTTCTCAGCAGTTAAAGCGTCTTCAGAAATTTTATCTTGCAAAGTCATATAAAGAGGTTCATTTTTTTGAAAAGTAAAACCTCTACCAGACTCGTCTATCTCTTGCGAAGAAACTCCTAAATCCGCCATCAATCCGTCTATTTTTTCAAATTTTAAATCTTTTAAAACTTTTTTAATATTTCTAAAATTTTCATTTACAAAAAAAATATTTGGAGAATTATCTTTTAATTCTGATTTCAAAAAAACTTGAGCCTCTTTGAGGGCTTGGCCATCAAGATCGAGACAAATCAAATTTCCGTTTTTACCTATCCTTTTTGATATTTCCAGAGAATGTCCTCCTCTATTGGTTGTGCAATCTACTACCACATCCCCTTCTTTAAGATTAAGAGAATCAATAGATTCTTTTAATAAAATTGGAATATGCATAAGTTTTACAAAATACCAAATTCAGACAATTTTTCAGCTACAGAATCCGCACTTTTGTTATTTGAATTTGAGTACCTCTCCCACTCTTCTTCACTCCAAATTTCCACTCTAGAATGCATTCCTACCAATACAGCTTTTTTCTTAATATCAGCAAAATTTTTAAGCTGATCAGTAATCAAAATTCTTCCCACAGAATCAAGATTTGTATCAAAAGCGTTGGAAAGCATAAAACGAGTAAAGCCTCTTGTGTCTTTATTTGTAAAAGATAAAGATGAAAGTGTTTCTGCAATTTTTTGCCATTCTTTTAAACTATATACAAAGAGCGATTTATCGAGACCACTAGTCACAACAACTTTCTTGCCAAGAACACTTCTCCATTTTGATGGAATAGAAATTCTTTTTTTATCGTCGAGTTGATGAATATAGTGTCCGATAAGCATAATCAAATATAATAGTGGTATTCACGATATCTCCCACAATATCCCACCTAATCCCATTATATACCACTTTATATTTGTAGCAAGTAAAAACCACAGCTAAAGCTGTGGAAAATACCATCAAACCATTGAAAATGCTTAGTTTTTAGTCTTAACAAGTGGGAACATTACAGTTTCACGTAGTGGAAGACCAGCCAAAAAGGAAAAAAGTCTGTCTCCAAAACCAAAACCGCAAGTAGGAGGCATACCATGTTCCAACATTTCTACAAAATCCCAATCTGGCATCATTGCTTCTTCGTCGCCCTTTTCCAAAAGTTGTTTTTGTTTCTCAAAATTTTCTTTTTGTAAAATTGGATTATTTAATTCTGAATAACCTCTACCAATTTCACTACCAGCAAGTATCGGTTGAAACATTTGCGCAGTTTTCCCATCAGGATTTGGTTTTGCTAAAGGTGCCACCAACAACGGTGGATTTACCAAGAAAGCAGGACCAGCAATATTTTTACGACAATATTTCCAAAGAGTATCCAAAAGTCTTTCTCGACTCTCCCCGTCATATTTAACCTGTAACTCTTTCAATTTATCTTTGATTTCTTCGTCACCAACTTGCCAAATATCTAAATCAGTTTGTTTTTTAATTTCTTCAGCGTAGTTAATTTCTATCCACTCATCTGCCAAATCAAAAGTGAAACCTTTCATCTCAAATTTTGTTTTTCCAAAAACTTCGTTAGCAATTTTTATATATAAATCTTTCACCAACTTCATTCCGTCTCTATAATCTGCATAAGGAAGATAAAATTCACAATTAGTGAATTCCTGAAGATGTTCGGGGCTAGAACCTTCATTTCTATAAGCTCTGCCGATTTCAAAAGTTCCTGCATAACCTGCTGCCATCAGTCTCTTTTGCCAAAGTTCTCCAACACAAATTCGCATATACACTTCCATATCAAAATCGTTATGATAAGTTTTGAAGGGTCTAGCTTCAGCTCCACCAGTAGTAGTTTCAATAGTTGGAGTCTCTACTTCAAGCATATTTTTTGCCGTTAAAAACTCACGAATAACTTTCCAAAATTTTGCTTTTTTAAAAAAAAGTTCTCGCAAATCATTGTTGGTCAAAATATCAAGATATCTATACCTCATTTTAAGTTCTTCATCTTGCAAACCATGATATTTGTCTGGTAAAGGCAAAAGTGACTTAGTAAGAATTTTTATATTTTTTACTAAAATACTTTTTTGACCAGTCTTGCTCAAAAAAGTTTCTCCTTCCACTTCCACAAAGTCCCCGATATCTACAAACTCTTTATAAAAATCAAAAACTTTTTCTTCACTTTCTGGATTTTTAATGATAGCTTGCACCTTACTTTCTTCATTAAATTCACTAGAACCATCAAAAATATCAAAGAAAATTAAATTTCCTTGCCCCCTAGAAGACATTACACGTCCAGCCAAGATAACTGTTTTTAAATTTTCAAAATCTGTTAAATAATCTTTAACAGAAATATTCCTATCGGAATGAGCAACAAAAGGATTGTAACCTTTCTCTTTCAGCTTTTCCAATTTCTTTATTCTTTCTTCTTTTAATTCTAAAATTGATGTCATAATGATTTTTATTTTTATTTTTCAAAATCTTTTAAATTAAAATACATTTTTCCCGCACCGTCTTTCATATTTAAAATCAAAATATCATTTTTATTTATAGAATAAGATTCTACATTTTCCAAATCTCTCAAATACTTCTCTTCTTGCATATCTTCACAGTACATTTCTGTTCTAGCTATATCGTAAAAGTCTATTTTTAGATCTTGAAAATTGTATTTGCCAGAAAGATTATTACAATCAGTTGTAGAATAAAAAGTATTGTCTGCTTTTAAAATTAAATTGAAAATCTTTCCTTGGTTAGGAAAAGAGACTCTACGATCTAAATATTTTGTATTATTCCAAAGCCACCCACTTTCTTCTAGCAAATTTGTCTTAGACACATTATCAACTTTTCCGTTGTTAGCAATATCATCCGATATATTATCAATAACATTATTTCTCACTTTAAGACCATCAACCTTATTTACCAAATAAAAAAATAGAGAAACTACTGTGGCAGCAACCAAAAGATATACTATACCGTATGTATTTTTATTGTTGTTTGCCATAAAATTTGATTAACTTAATTTAATGATTTTATATTTTACCTCTCCTTTTGGAGCCACAAAAGAAACCGTTTCGCCTTCGTTCTTTCCTAGTAAAGCTGACCCAAGAGGAGATTCGTTTGAGATTTTTCCACTATCTAAATCGACTTCTTCTGAACCGACAATCGTAAAGGTGTTCATCTCATCATTACCCTCTAAATTTTTTACCACTACCACGGAACCTACTTCTACAACATTTTTAGAACTCTTGGAGGCTGTAATTACAGCATTTTGTAAAATTGTCTCCAATTCGTTAATTCTAGCTTCACATCTAGCCTGATCTTCTCTAGCTTGAGAATATTCTGCATTTTCCGCTAAATCTCCAAGAGATTTTGACCACTCAATCGCATCTGCAATTTCTTTTCTACGCACCGTTTTTAAGTTGTTAAGCTCTAATTCAAGTTCCTTTTTTTTCTCAATTGTTAAATATTCTTTTACTTCTTTTGCCATAAAAATTAAATTTAAAATCCTTTTAAAGTTCTATTGATAATTGTTAAAATAATAGCACATTTTTGTGCTTTTTAAAATTAGTTTAGATATTGATCTATATTTTGAGAGATATATTCTAAAACAGGTTTGATAGCCCAAGAAGCTCCAGGAGCATCAACTGGACCATTTTCTAGAACAACAGCAAAAGCGTATTTTGGTTTATTAAATGGAAAATATCCAACCATAAGAGAATTAACTCTTCCTTTTACGATACCAATTTCTGCCGTCCCAGACTTAGCCGCAACATCAAGGCCTGAAATATTTAGTTGAGGAACAGTCCCCCCAGGAAGAACCACATTTCTCATTCCTTGAGCCACATATTTAAGAGCGTCTTGATTTAATTTTAAATCTTGAATGTCCCATTTTTTTTTATTATATTGATCGATTATTACTTTATTAGACAATTCATTGGAAGATGTAGCAGACAAAAATACATGAGGCGTAACAAGTTTGCCTCCATTAGCAACAGAGGCTATATATCTAACCAACTCTAAAGGAGTTGTTTGAAAACCAAATTGACCGATAGAAGTATGGTAGGTATCCCCAAGCCTCCATTCTCCATCAATAAAATTTATTCTCTTCCATTCTGGAGTTGGTATTATTCCTGAAACCTCTCCCGGCAAGTCTACTCCTGTGGCAGTAGAGAGTCCAAAAAGTTTTGCATATTCATCAATTTTAACAATACCCAGACCTTTTTGGTCTTCATAACCTCCTCCAACTTGATAAAAATATTCGTCAGAAGAAACAGTTATAGCTTCAACAACATTTACCCAACCATGCACCTTCCAGTCTCTAAAAACTGTATCTGGCCCACCATATTTATTCTCTATCACTATAGCTCCCTTAGAGAGCAGTTTTTTTTCTGGTGTAATAATGCCTTCATTTAAGACAGCATACCCCATAAAAGGTTTTACTACAGAGCCTGGTGTAAAAAGTCCAGAGGTCACCCTGTTTAAAAAAGGAGTCCTTTTATCTTGTAAAGATTCAGCTACTATTTTTTTTTCTTCAGGAGTGCTAGCGTTGTTCATTAAATTATTATTATACTCAGGAAAAGATATCATAGCTAAAATTTCTCCATTATTTACATCCAAAATAACTCCAGCACCAGAAGTAAAACCTCTTGAGTTAACCGACTCCTTAATAGAAAAATATAATTTTTCTTGCAAAACAGAGTCTACAGTTAAGGTTAAGTCCGCCCCTGGAATGGGTTTAATAATTAAATTTTCAGATTCTATTGAAGATTTAACACCTTTTTCAACGATTCTTTTTCCGTTAACCCCAGTTAATAAATCGTCATAAAAAAGTTCTACCCCGTCTTTCCCAATATAGGTGTTCTGCCAAAAATTATCTAAATTGTCTTTTTTAGGAGAAGAGACATAACCTAATAAATTAGAAAATCCTGGAACTTTTATATATTCTCTTTTTAAAATGTCACTAGAGCTAGATGTGATATTTCTAGCTAAAATTTTTCCATTTCTATCATAAATTTCTCCACGATTAGCAATTATTAATTTTGAATTATATCTATTACTATCTGATCTTTCTTTATAATAATCATAATTCTGAATTTGAAGTGTATATAATCTATAAGAAAAAATAGAAAAAATAATTATTAAAATAAATAATGGCAAGTGCTCCATAAAGGAAGAAATCGGTTTATTAAAAGATCCTTCCATCCTTTCTGTATCAAGACCGGGTAAATTTGAAGAATCTACAAAAATGTCTTCAGGATTAATTTCTCCACCTTTTTGCCTTTTTCTAAAAAATTTTTTTCTAAAAATATTCGCCATGTTTTTTAATCATATTATCTCAAATATGGTTTTAAAAATCTATAAATAATAAAAACCCCAAAAAAGATAGTGGTCAAAAATGGAAAATTGATATTGGACAAACTTAAATCATAAAAAATACAGAAAAACAAAACTGCTACGATTATTATATTTAAAATTATCCTCCAAAATTTGTTTTTAACCATTTTCATATATTTAATTGTTTTCTATATAATAATCTCCGTTTTCTCTTGTATTATAATATCCTCTCACAAATAAAATTTGATGAAAAGACGCTTCTTGTTTTTCGATTTTAATTATTTCACCCAAAGCTTTATTTTCGTCTCTCGCTAAATAAACTATAGTCCCAGTAGAGATATTTATATTTTCTGGAATCTTGGCCACAAAGTCTCCACTTCCGTATCCAATAAATTCAATTAAGAGACCGCCAGAAGAAGAAACTGGCGTACTCAAATCAATGTTTATTTCGTTTGGGAAAGTTAAAGTTTGCCCAGAAGTTGTCACACTTAAAGTAGAGGTTGTAGAGTTTAAGGTAGAGGTTGTGGAGTTTAAATTTAGATTTTCAGCAGATTCATTTCCCGCGAACGCACTTTTTAAATTTTCTTTTGAATTTTTAGTATTAACAACCCCTTCGACAAGATTTTTGTCTTTGGAAAAAAGAAAAACCAAGGAAGATTTGTTGCTTACAGAATCCACAATTCCTATCGCTTTATTTGGATACAAAAAAACAACAGCTCCTTCTTGTACATCATCTATTCTACCCTTATCCAAAAGTATGGCTTGATAAATGTTTGTAAAATCAGAAAATATTTTCTTGGCTACAATTTTGGTTTCATTAGAATCTCGAACTTCAGCCAAAACATTTTTATTTTTCTCCTCTTGCAACTCTCTTTCTAAATAAGAGATTTCATTCAATAAATCTTTTCTTTCAGAGAAATATCCTACAATATTATGGAAAATGCCTGAGACAAGGTTGGTGGAAGTTCTGGCGGCAACCAAAGCCGATTCTGGTGCTACAACTTTTATATTATTTACATTAAAATAGCTTCTGAGAAAAGGAAAAGAAAGCAGGAACACAAAGTATAAAATAATAAATAAAATATTATATTGAAAGTTTTTTTTAGCCCTAAGATTCATAATACGATTATACAATAAATAAAAAATCCAAAAACAACTCAAACTGAATTTGTTTGTCAGACTTATTCAATAGGAATTATTTCTTTTGAATCTTTAATAACTAATTCACTATATCTATTCAAATCAGCTAAAACCATTTCTGTCCCAACCACCACATCGGTCAATGGACCTGCGGATATATGAGCAACAACTTTTAAATTTTCTTCGAACAATTTATCGACATTTCTAATAAGAGAACCTCCGCCCGTAAGTATTATGCCATCTGTCAAAATATCTCCCAAAATTTCTGGAGGAGCAGTTTCCAAAGTTTCCTTTACCGCTTCTACAATTTGAGACAAACTAGGAGTCATAGCTTCACGAATATCTGTCTCATTTATATCTATCTCTTTAGGAAGCCCGGAAACTAAATCTCTCCCCTTAATAGACATAGTTCTTTGAACCACTGAGTGAGCGTCTGGTAAAGCTGAACCAATTTCAATTTTTATTTCTTCGGCTGTTTTTTCACCAATCAAAACCTTATATTGATTTCTAATAAAAGAAATAATATCTTGATTCATTTTATCTCCTGCTATTTTTAAATTTTTTCTTTTAACAATTCCGGAAAGTGAAGTGATGGCAATATCTGTGGTTCCACCTCCAATATCCACCACCATAGAGCCAGAAGGTGATTCTATAGGAAGACCCATACCAATAGCTGCAGCAGCAGCTTCTTCTAAAATATAAACCTCTCTAGCTCCTGCAGCATTAGCAGCATCTTCTACCGCCCGAATTTCCACATCAGTTACTCCGATAGGAATACCGATAACAACCCTTGGTCTCAAAAATTTTTTATTCAAATTGTTTGCTTTGCTAATTAAATAGGACAAAAATTCTTCAGTCACTTCATAATCAGAAATTACACCATCAATAATTGGTCGAACAATTGTAATGTGTTCAGGAGTTCGCCCCATCATGTTTTTGGCTTCTGTGCCAATAGCCACAATTTTATTTGTCTTATTGTTGATAGCGACTACAGAAGGCTCATTAATCACAATTCCAGCATTACGCAAAGTAACCAAGGTATTGGTGGTGCCTAAATCAATACCAATATCATTAGAGAATTTCGAAAAATACTTTTTTAACATAGCTAAAATTTCCTATATCTTATCACAAAAGATATCTCCTGACAAAATGTGCATAATCCTGCTCCTAATAACTATAATTGTCTAAAAACTCTTCAATTGAAATTATTTTACTCTCATCTTCATTTCTTTTTTTAATTTCTATTCCACCCGCAGCTAAAGATTTTTCAGAAACTACCACGCGCCAAGGAAGACCAATCAAGTCCGCATCTGAAAATTTTTCTCCAGGAGTTTTATTTTCTCTATCATCAAACAATACTTCAACACCTCTGGCTGAAAGTTTTTCATAAAGATTTTTAGCTACATGAAAAGCTTCGTCTTCTTCAGAACGAAAAAGTGAAAGTATGTGAACCTTAAATGGAGAGACAGATTCTGGCCAAACAATTCCTTTTTCATCTGAAAAACATTCTACTATTGTCCCCATAAGCCTTGTAATTCCTATACCGTACGACCCCATAAAAACCCCTTCTTCTTCCCCTTCTTTATTTTTATATTTCAAATCTATAGGACCTGAAAATTTATATCCAAGAGTAAAAATATTTCCTACTTCAATAGCTTTTTTTTCTACTAATTTTTCTTTATCCAATTCTAAATCTTCCAAAATTTCATCTGTTAAAACTTCTTTATTTACAGCAATTTTCTTTTCAAAATCGACATAAACAGTATCTTCTCCCGCTTCGGATAAAGTCTGAAATTCATGAGAAAATTTTGAAAAAGTTCCTCCGCTGGCAAAAGTTAAATAAGTTTTCTCACCTAGACCAACCTTCTCAAAAACATTCCTATAAGCTTCCTCAGCTTTTTCGTAAAATCTGTCATGCTCTTCTTTGTTTTTAGAAAAAGAATAAAGAGCTTTCCAATAAAATTCTCTTCCACGCATTACTCCAGATTTACTTCTGGCTTCATTTCTAAAAATAGATTTAAAGTCGTATGGATAAACTGGAAGATCTTTATAAGAAGAAATATAAGACTTCATGATGTTGGCATAAGCTTCTTCGTTAGTAAAAGAAAGACCAACTTCAGAACCGTTTTTTAAGGTAGATTTAAACCAATTATCGACTGCATTATCGTCCCATCTGCCCGTCTTTTCCCAAACTTCTTTATTTTGCAAAATAGAAGTTTTCATTTCTAACCCGCCAATTTTATTCATTTCTTCTCTAATAATATTCTCTATCTTTTGTATAACTCTGACTCCCAATGGAAGTAAAGAGTAGACTCCAGCCATTTCTTTAAATATATATCCTGCCTGAATCAAAAAACGAGCATTATTACTAGTCTCATCGGCTGGAAATTCTTTTTTAGTTTTGGTGAAAAGTTTTGATTGAAGCATGGAAGTAATTTTAAATAATTTAATAAATATTACTTATTTTACATTATTTTAAATGCTAAACAAACACTTGACTTATCTCAAAAGTAATGAGAAATTGTTATTTTTAATTAAATTAAAAATTAAAATAATTTAAGAACATCTTTGATGGTCACCACTATCATTAAGATTATTAAAAGAGTAAATCCTGCTCCATTTAAAAGACCTTGCCATTTTTCAGAAATTCTTTTCCCAGAAATCCATTCTATTAAGACAAACAAGATTCTTCCACCATCTAAAGCTGGGAATGGCAAAATATTAAAAATTGCTAAAGATATAGAAAGTACCGCTGAAAATAATAAAAGATAATTAAATCCCAAAGAAACCGCATCGCCGACCATTCCAAAAATTCCAACTGGACCAGTAATATCTTTAGAAAAATCACCCCGCGTAAACAAATTCACAAACAAATCTTTAAAGCCGACTAAGGTGAGCTCCGTAAATTCTACGGTTTGACTAAAACCCATCTTAATGGCTTCAGAAAATTTTAGATTGATGGTGGCAGTTTTAGCAAAAGCAATACCAATCATTTTTTTGTCTTTATTACCTTCTACATTATAGACTCCAGCTAAAGTTGTAGAAAGCTCTTCACCCTTTCTATTTTTATATTCAATAGTGACAGAATCGCCATGCTTATTTTCTTCATCATTAATAGTTTCAGAAACTTCTTGAGTAATCTCTTCACCTGACGCTCTATCTAAATCAATAGATTTTTTATTAGAGACTTGACCCATAACATCTTCTGAGTTCAAATAAATTTTTTGAACTTCATCACCAACCTTTAAACCTGCCATTTCAGCTGGAGAATTCTTGACCACATTAGCAATCAAAACTGTTTCGTTACGAATCCTTCCTTCATTCACAAAAATTTTATACTCTTCAGAATTTCTATCTATAGCAAAAGTGGTTGTAGAATACACAGAAGCAGTAATAAAAATATAAGCCAAAATTAAATTCATTATCACTCCGGCTGAGAGAATAAAAATTTTAATCAAAGGATGTTTGTGAGCAAAACTTCTTTTAAAATCTGGTTTTTCTTTTAGTAAATCTTTTTCAGATTTTTCTTGCTCTTTTTCTTGATCCAAACCATTTTCTCCGTAAATTTTCACATAGCCACCGATAGGAATAGCATTAAAAGAATAAGTAGTCTCACCTTTCTTTTTTGAAAAAAGTCTTGGAGGAAATCCAAAAGCAAACTCATCGACTCGCACTTTAGAAATTTTAGCAGCAAAAAAGTGTCCCGCTTCATGAACCAAAACTAAAACCAAAAGTATAATAACGAATATTAAGATTGTCATATTTTTATAAAAATTGTTTTTGTATAATAATCTATTCTCCTAGAATATCTTTTTCTTTTTTGTTATACATGTCTTCAAGTTCACGATTGGCTTCATTCACAACTTCTTGAAGCTCTTCTAAATATCTCGTTTCTTCATCTTTTCCAAACTCTCCATCTTTAGACGCTTTTTCAATTTCTTTTTTAGAGTCTTCTCTCACATTTCTCACTTTTACTCTAGCCTCTTCTAATTTTTCTTTAATCAATTTTACCATTTTTTGTCGAGATTCCGTGGTAGGTTTTGGGAAAAAAACGCGGAGCCCGGTAGAATCACTAGAAGTTGATAAACCGAGATCTGCTTCATTGATTACTTTTTCAATTTCTTTTAATAAACTTTTATCATAAGGAACGATTAAAAGATTAGCAGGAGTTTCTACGCCTACTGAAGCTATATGCGAAATAGACATTTTTGATCCATAAGAATCCACCGAAAGCAAATCTAAAACTTGAGGGCTAGCAGTTCCTGTTTGTATGGATCGGTATTCAGAGGAAAGATAATTTATAATTTTCTCTTTTTCTTCTTTAAATTTTGTAAAATCGTATGACATAACTTATATTTAATTATGTTTGCGATTATATCACAAAGCCTTGTTTCTTAAAATCTTAACTTGAAATTTCTGGAAGTTTTAAAGAAAGATATTCTAAAAGAGTTTTTCCACTACTAGAATTATTTTTAGAATATTTAATGGCTTCAATAACATCTGAAATATCGTCTAAAAATTCTTTATTTTGATAATTAAACATTTTAAATTTATTTTCAACTTCTAAATCTTTTTCTTCTAACACTGATTCTAAAATAAAATTTTCATAATCTTTGGCCAGAAAATCATGTATGCAAATCAAAAACTTTTCCAAGCTTTCTCTGTCTGCCCTTTCTTTATCTTCAAACTCTAAAGCGTATTCGTCTTTTTTTTCTAGAATCTGAGAAATTTCTTTTATTTTCATTCTTTGAATCTTTTTAGTGGTTAAAAATTTTTCAGCCGCTCTTAATAAAAATTCATTTTCAGCATTTTCTGAAAGTATTTTTTCTTCATGAATTTCCAATTTATACAAACGAGACAAAATTGTGCTAATTAAATTTAGCCCCTCGTGGACTACAAATAAAATTTTCAAATTCTCTCCAACTTCTTCTAGAAATTTCAATAAAGCATTTTGTGACTCTCTAGTAATAGAATAAAAAGAAATTAATATAAAATGCTTTTTGGAAAAACCAGTATTTCCATATTCAATAATCTCTCTAGCTTTAGAAATATCGAAAACTTTTAAATTTATAAAAAGACTTTCTCTAAAATCTTCAACCTCTTTTAGTTTTTCTTCAAAATACGAAAAAACTATTTCTCTATTTTTTGTTTCTAGTAAAAAACAATTGGCTGAGGAAGATTTAAATTCACTAAAAATTCTATCTAATTTTTCTTGAAAATTACTATTCAAACCTTCCTTCAAAGTCAATAAATCCATGTTGTTATAATATCATTTTTATCTCTTAGATAAAATAGATTTTTTATAAACATCTAGATGAGCGAGTGCTAAACCTGTCCCTTTAGAAACACAAAAAATAGTATCCGTAGCCAGATCAGCTTTTACTCCTGTCCTTCTTTCTACCAAAATAGGAAAATATCTTAAAAGTGAAGAACCCCCACTCATAATAATTCCATTATCAATAATGTCGCGAGAAAGTTCTGGAGGAGTTTCTTGAAGCACACTTTTTATCGCTAAAATAATTTGTTTTAATTCTTTATCTATAGCTTTAGTAATTTCGTTAGTTTTAACTTCTATAGATTTGGGCAAACCAGAATTTCCATCTCTTCCTTTCACCTCCATCGTCATTTCTTCTTCTAGAGGAAGAGCTGATCCAATTTCTATTTTCATATCTTCAGCAGTCTGTTCTCCAATAATTAAATTGTGATTTTTTTTCATGTAATCAACAATGGCTTTGTCCATTTTTTGTCCAGCAAATTTTACAGATTTTGAACAAACTATACCACCCAAAGAAATCACAGCCACATCAGTCATACCTCCTCCCACATCTACAATAATTCTTCCACTAGCTTCATGAATCGGAATTCCAGCTCCAATGGCAGCCAAGACCGGCTCTTTCACAATGTAAGCGTTTTTAGCTCCAGACTTAATAGCCGCCTCAATAACAGATCTTCTTTCTGTTCCAGTAATTCCGCTTGGCACAGAAATCATAACTTCTGGTTTAAAAATATTAAATCTAGGCAAAACCTTATTAATATAATATTTAAGCATAGCTTCTGTCACTCTATAATTAGCTATCACTCCGTCACGAATTGGGCGATAAGCGATAATCTCGTCAGGAGTCTTACCTATCATCTCTTTAGCCTTATTGCCTATAGCTAAAATTTGTCCGTCTTCTTTAGAAATAGCAACCACAGATGGCTCGTTCAAAACGATACCTTTTTCAGGCACATAAACTCTGGTGTTTGTAGTTCCAAGGTCTATACCTAATTTTTTTATTAAAAATGCCATAAAGACTAAAATAGATTATATTTCATCATTAATTTATCATAAAAATCCAAACTTGACAAAGAAAGATAAACCATTGTTTTTGCAAGCATTTTACTAATTATTTAAGATTTGCAATTACTTAAAATTGAAACTCTCTAAAAATAATCTAAATAACAAATACTAAAGGTTTTGTTATAATTAAAACATGTATATCTTAAAAATAATCCCTATTGCTAACGGTTTACCTGAAAATTATTTTTCTTATTTCTCAAAAGAGAAATACTTTTTAGGATCGTTAGTTGAGGTTAAAATAAGAAACCGAAAAATTCCTGGTCTAGTCTGCGAAATCGTCAAAGTAGAAAATGAAAAAATCTCACTTAAATCTCAAAAATTTACACTTAGAAAAATAGAAAAGGTTTTGAAAGAAAAATTTATAGACGAAAATCTTTTTCAAAGCATTAATGAGACAGCCTTTCTTTTAGGAGTCAAAGAAAGTGAAATAGTAAAAAATTATATTCCAAATTTCGTCTTTGAAAATATAGATTTTTTTTCTTCTGAAGAGACCCAGTCAGAAAAAAAGAATTTAAATAAAATAATAACTATTTCTGATTTTCAAAAAAGACATCAGTTATATTTAAATAAAATACGAGAGAATTTAAAAAATAAAAAATCTACAACCATATTTTTCCCAACAATTAATGACTTAGAAATCTCGCAAGCTTATTTTGAAAAAAATAAAATTAAAAATGTTGCCTTTTTCCATTCTGGACAAACAAAAAGTAAAGTACAAGAAAATTTAAATAAAATAGAAAAAGGAAATGTTTTAATTCTTTCCACTTCTTCTCTTTTACCATTCTTACTTAAAGAAAAAATTGATTTAAATACCATAATTTTAGAAAAAGAAAATTCTTACAATTATTTTTCCCATACGAGCAAAAAACAGATCGATGCTAGAGAGTTTATAAAGAAAATTTCTAAAGATTTAAATTTGGAATTGCTTTTGGGGGGAAATATTATTTCTCTTCAGAGTTTTGAGAAGGCTAATTTAGACACTGTTTTAGAAACTAAGAAAAAAAATAGATTTAGAATTGTCGATTTGGCTCAAGAGAAAGAATTAAAAAGAGAGGAGTTAAAAAATAGAGTTAAAAAAATCTCCAAACAAGAAAATAAAGAATATAATTCTGTTTACTTTAGTGAAGAATTAGTAAAAAAGCTTGAAGAAACAAAAGCTAATAAAGGAAAAGTTTTTTTATATACAAAAAGAAAAGGTCTTTACACGGAAACAATTTGTTTAGACTGTAACACAATTTTTAAATGCAAAAATTGTGACAAACCTTATATTTTGTTTAAAAAAAATGACCAAAAAACTGAAAGACTTTATATCTGTGCAAATTGTAAAAAGAAAAAAACATTATCAAAAAGTGAAAATCTAACTTGCGAAAATTGTGGAAGTTGGAGAATGAAAACTCTCGGGGTCGGAACTCAAGGTGTAGAAGAAAATTTAAAAGAAATTGGTTGGAAAACTTTTGTTTTAGACTCAGAAATTGCTAAATCTAAAACAGATATAAAAGATATCTTAAAAAATTGGCAAAAAGAAAAGACTTCGATTTTAATTGGTACCGATTTAGCTTTGAATTTTTTAAATACAAATTTTGAAACAGATTTGGCGGCCATAATTTCTCTAGACTCTCTTTTTTCAATACCGGAAATAAATATTGATGAAAAGATTCTAAATATTTGTCTTGAGATGAAAGAAAAAATAAATGTTAAAGAAAAAATTCTAATTCAAACCCGCTTAAGAGAACAAAATGTTTGGGAGTATTTAGAAGACAATAATATTCTAGATTTTTTGAAAGACGAGCTAGAAACTAGGAAAAATTTTGATTTACCTCCTTATATTAATATTCTCAAATTTAAAATAGAAAAGAAAAACATAAAAATTAAAAATGATATAGAGAGAATTTTAGAAAAAATCTTTATAGAAGAAAGAATAGAAAATAAAAAAGTGGTTTGGGCGGTAGAAAAAAAGACCGGAGCTTATGTCGGAACACTATCTATTCCAAAAAAACTTTGGCAAACAAAAAAAGAAGGAAGGGATCTTCCTTCAAGTTTTGCAAAAAAGATTATTAGTCTTTTATCGGATTTTCGATTAGAAATAAATCCTCAAAATATTTTTTAAAATGAAAACGATTTATGTCAAGTGTCCTTTAATAACATATTATGATAAAATACCCTTATAATATAAGTGTCTATCTATGGTTAAAATAGTACAAATTGACTGGAAAAAGGAAAACGCGACTGGGAAACTGGATGAAAAGAGTGTACTTAGACAAGAGTCTAAAGTGGTGAAGAAAGAAGAATTTGGCACTCTTGAGCTCAAAAAAATAATTTCTGATATGCAAGAAGCTATGGAAAAAGAAGAGGATGGCGTAGCTATTGCTGCCCCACAAATAGGTGTAGCGAAAAGAATTTTTTGCGTTAAAGAAAAAGCTTATGAACTCGAAGGCAAAGAAACAAAATGGAGACCCTTAGTCTTTATTAATCCAAAAATTAAAAAAGCTAGCAAAAAAATGCTAGCAGCCGATGAAGGCTGTCTTTCAGTTCGCCCTCTTTACGGAACAACCTTTAGGCACACAAATATCACTTTAGAAGCTCAAGATTTAAATGGAGTAAAATTTACTTTCGGAGCCAGCGGACTTATTGCTCACATTTTTCAACACGAGTGTGAACATTTGGATGGCATACTTTTTATCGATCACGCAGAAGATTTACAAGAAATTGATTTGGAAAAATTAAAAGCTGAAGAAAAATATGCAGAATAAGGATATAAAATTTGTTTTCTTTGGGGTAGGACCTTTGGCAGAAAGCGCTTTGTATGCCCTCTACAAAAACGACTTAACCCCCTCTTTAATTATCACCTCTCCAGACAAAAAAGTTGGCAGAAATTTAAAAATACAAAAAAACATAATCGCAACTTGGTGCGAGACGAAGAATATTAAAGTTTGGCAACCAGAGACCTTGGAAAATATTGATTCCAAAAATTCACCACTAAAAGAAATTGTGTTTGATGTAGCTTTAGTTGTAAGTTATCCAAAAATTTTACCTAAAGAAATCTTAGAGCTTCCTAAGCATGGCACACTAAATGTTCACCCTTCGCTTTTACCAAAGTATAGAGGTCCTTCCCCTATTCAAACCGCTTTGTTAAATGGGGAGGCTCTTACAGCTGTTTCAATCATAAAATTAAATGAAAAAATTGACGCTGGCCCGATTTTATTACAAAAAGAAATAGAAATCTTAGATGGTGACACAAATGAGACTTTAGAAAGAAAATGTGGAGCAGAAGGAGGATATATGTTGGCACAGATTTTGTCTCATTATTTAGAAGGTAATTTAAAATTGAAAGAACAAAATCACTCTGAAGCTACTTTTACTAGAAAATTTAATAAAACGGACGGAGAAATAAAATTAGAAGATAGCGCTATAGAAGTTCAAAACAAATTCAAAGCCTTTTTACCCCACATCTCAATTTTCTTTTTTCTTAAACACAAAGAAAGAGAGTTGCGTATAAAAATCTCTAAAATCAATTTAGATAAAGATTTTGCGAAAAATAAATCAGCTGTAGATATAATAAAAAATGTCATTCCAGAAGGAAAATCTGAAATGACATGGGAAGATTTTAAAAGAGGATATTTTTAATAAAAACACCTTAAAGTTTTTTAAGATTTTAAGGTGTTTGCTTTAGTTTAGTTCAACTCTACAGAATTGATTATTATGTTTTCTAAAGGTCTGTCCTTGGAGTCTGTTTCAACTTCTTGTATTTTTTGAGCGACATCTTGCCCTTCTACAACTTTTCCAAAAACTGTATAAGCTGGTGGAAGCGGTGTGCTACTTGTCATAATGAAAAATTGTGAACCGTTGGTATTTGGGCCAGAATTCGCCATGGCCACTGTTCCAACTTCATAAGTCTCAGTGCCAGTCAACTCATCGTCAAACTTATATCCTGGTCCACCTGTACCCCAAGAGATTTTTTGAGATTCATCTTTAGATAAAGGATCCCCTGTTTGAATCATAAATCCATTGATCACTCTATGGAATTTCACTCCGTCGTAAAATCTCTGTTTAGCTAATTTTATAAAATTGGAAGTCGTTACTGGCTTGTCTTCAGAAAACTCAAAAACCACATCCCCCAAAGTCGTATGTAGAGTAGCCGTACGGAAAACCGTTTGCTCTTCTTGATTGTTTATATTTTGATCGTACATATTTGTATTAATATTTTTATTTATAATTTTATTTTTATTACTTAAATTATTGTTGTAAGTAATTGCAGAAACTATTATTAATAAAACAATTACAAAACCAATAGTTAAAATATTTTTAGTCTGCTTATTCATATTATATTTTTACCTTTATTCTTCTTTTTTAAAAAGTTTTTTAAAGTTTAGAGCCATCTTGTGAGAAAGTGTTCTTTTTTTATCTTTCATCTCTGAAATATTTTCTTCTAACTTATCTTTCAATTCATCGATCGACGCATAGAGGTCATCCTTTATTGATTCAGCAAAAATTTTTTTCTTAAATCCTGTAATTCTGACGGAAGACTTGTAAATCTCTCCGTTGGATTGTCTGTTATTTGTTTTAGATAATTCTACCTCTACAAAAATATTTTTTTCATTAAAAGAATTAATAAATTTTTCCAAGGCTTCAGACATTCTTTTTCCTGCATAATTTTGTAAAGCTTCAGTTATTTCTATTTCAACACCTTTAATTTTTATATTCATGTTTTTATTTTAAAAGAATTAAATTTTTAATAAACTTTTCTGGAAATTTAAATCAACTTCTATTCTACCCTGTCTTATTTAGTATACCTCAAAAAAATAGTTCCAAAAGGAGCTTGAAAAATAAAACTAAAATCCTCTGTCGTGGGAGACGCAGAGGATTTTAGTTTTTAACTTAAGAAAAAATTATTATTTCTTAGCTACTTTTTTAGCTGGAGCTTTTTTAGCAACTTTTTTCTTTGCTACTTTTTTAGCTGGAGCTTTTTTAGCTGGAGCTTTTTTAGCAACTTTTTTCTTTGCCACTTTTTTAGCTGGAGCTTTTTTAGCTACTTTTTTCTTTGCTACCATAATTTATTTTTAAAAGTATTGAATACTCGAGAGAGCGCTTTTAATTTTTGACTTTGGACCCTAAGTCTGCCTCTCTGATTTAATTATCTCATTTAAAAAAAATTTGAACAATACTTTTTTAAAAAAAATTTGTGGATAACTTTTTTATTTTTAAATAAAAAATTTTTTAAAATTTTATTTGTCGTGATATAAATGTTTCTCTGTTCCACATTTACATTTATCTAATAAAAATTCTTTCACATATTCTTCACCATAATCAAAAGTAATCTCTTCTCCTTTTGAGATATTTTTTATGGCTCGCAAAAAAACTTTTTTATTTTTTATCTCACTTTCCGCATTGGGTTCACAAGAGTGATTTGCATAGCGAGCGATATTCCATTTTGGAGATCCGTCCAAATTAAAATCTTTTTTTACTGAAAAAATATATTTATTATCAGCAAGATTTTCAATTTCTTTATCAGTTAAAATCTTTCCGACGTATTCTATAAGTAATTCTCCTTTTTTGATTTTTTCATCCGCAAAAAGACCTAGCTCAGCTAAACCTTTTTTAACTTTTAGTTTTTTATATTGATGCTCTTGTAATTTATTTTTTATATTTAAAAACTTTTTAAGGTTTTTAGAGGTTTTAGAAATTTTTTTTAAAATTTTATTTTGAGTTTTCATAAAAATTTTCAAATATGTCTAAATTATTTTTTTTAGTAACTTGTCTTCGTCTGATTATAAGTATAATAGAGAAACCTAAGGCTGAGACAAAAACTAAAACAGGAAAAGCTAAAGTGACGAAATTGTACTCGGACAAAGCTAAAATAGAAATCAAGGCTCGAAAAGAATTAATAGCCCAAAGAGAAATGGTTTCTGAGTGTGGGTCAATCCAAGATTTTCTTAAAGTCGCTTGACCAGCTAAAGAATACACTAAAATCAACAATCCAGTGGAAACTGCTGGAGCTTCAGCCAAAAGCCAAATAGGTATAGCCGAGAGAGTTAGAAACAAAAAGACAATATCCACTTTTTTAATGTTTTTATCGTCTTCTTTAATTAAACTAAGAATAAATACTGTGAGACATAAGATTGCCACAAAAAGAGTCGGCAAAGAACCAGCTTCTGCTCCTTTTGAAACTTGCAATAAAAAAAGTATAAAAATAATCAAAAACCAAAGTCCCCAAGTAAAAATATGAGGTTTAGTTTTTTTGTCTAAAATATCTATTATATAAAAACCATAACTAACAAGCACTAGAACGGAAGCTGTTATTCCAAAAAAAGTTTTGACTATTAAAAGCATAAAGTTGTTTTTTAAAGTTTATCACAATTAAGAAAATATGATAATATTAGGCTATTATTTAAGTAAAAATATGAATAATTTACCTGAGAAATTTCTAACCGCCTATAATCCCAAAGAGACTGAAGAAAAAATATATAAAGAGTGGGAAGACTCTGGATATTTTAATCCAGACAATTTATTAGCTGAAAAAATCAAAAAAGACTCTTCTGGAAAAGAAAAAACTTTTTCTATTATTCTTCCACCTCCCAATGTGACTGGCACCCTTCATATTGGACACTCTTTAATGCTAGTCATTCAAGATATTATTGCTAGATATTATAGAATGAACGGATACAGAACACTTTGGTTACCAGGCACTGATCACGCAGCTATTGCTACTCAGTCTGTAGTAGAAAAAAAGCTCCAAAAAGAAGAGGGTAAATCTCGTCACGATCTAGGAAGAGAAAAACTTTTAGAAAAAATCGAAGATTTTGTTTCTGTTTCCCAGAATACTATTCTCTCTCAATTTAAATCCATGGGAGCTTCTCTTGATTGGTCACGTCTAACTTTCACTTTGGATGAGAAAAGAAATTTCGCGGTAAATACCATGTTTAAAAAAATGTATGATGACGGACTGATTTATCAAGGAAACAGAATCGTAAACTGGGACCCAAAGGGACAAACTGTAATCTCTGATGACGAAATAGTTTATGAAGAAAGAAATACTACCCTTTACACTTTTAAATATGCTCCAGATTTTCCTATAAGCATTTCCACTACTAGACCAGAAACCAAGGTGGGAGACACTGCTGTAGCTGTTCATCCAGAAGACGAAAGATACAAAGAGTTTGTGGGTAAAGTTTTCGAATGTAATTTTTGTAATGTCCCTATTCAAATCAAAATTGTCGCCGATAAAGAAGTTGATATGGAATTTGGAACAGGAGCTCTCGGGGTAACTCCTGCCCATTCTCAAATAGACTGGGATATTGCCGAAAGACACGCCTTGTCTAAAAAACAAGTAATTAATGAATACGCCAAAATGATAAACTGTAATGAAGAATTGAATGGCAAAAAAGTTACTGAAGCTAGAGAAATAATTGTAGCTTGGCTTGAAGAAAATAATTTACTAGAAAAAAAAGAAGAAGTTTTGCAAAATGTTTCTACAGCTGAAAGGACTGGAGGAATTATAGAACCTCTACCAAAACTTCAGTGGTTTATCGCTGTCAACAAAGAATTTGAACATTTTGGAAAGAAAACTACTCTTAAAAAATTAATGTTGGAAGCGGTAACCGAAAAAGGTTTAAAAATTATTCCAGAAAGATTTGAAAAAGTATATTCTCATTGGATAAAAAATTTAAGAGACTGGTGCATTTCTAGACAAATATGGTACGGACATAGAATACCTGTTTGGTATACCGAAAATGGAGATATTGCAGCTGTAGGATTTAATGATACAAACAAAGAACTAAAACAAGATGAAGACACGCTGGACACTTGGTTCTCTTCTGGCATGTGGACATTTTCTACTCTAGGTTGGCCAGAAAAAACAGAAGACCTAAAAAAATATCACCCCACAACTCTTATGGAAACTGGACACGATATTATTTTCTTTTGGGTAGCCAGAATGATAATGATGAGCACATATGCCTTAAACGAAATTCCTTTTGAAACTACTTATCTTCACGGATTGGTGCGTGATGCCAAAGGAAGAAAAATGAGTAAATCTTTAAACAACGCTTTAGACCCTCGTGAACTTATAGAAAGATTTGGAACTGACGCTCTTCGTATGTCTTTAATTATTGGGAATGGTCCAGGTAATGATTTGAAACTTAGTGAAGATAAGATTAAAGCTTATAAAAATTTTGCAAATAAAATTTGGAATGCGACAAGATTTGTTTTAGAAAAAACACTAGATTATCCTGGAGAGGAAAATTATATCGATAACATTACTTTTGAAACTGATAAAAAAATCTTATCCGAGTCTTTAGAACAAATTAAAGAAATTGGTGCGGACATAGAAAATTATCGTCTACATTTGGCTAGTGAAAAAATTTACGCATACTTTTGGCATGAGTTTTGTGATAAACATATTGAAAATTTAAAAATTAGAATTCTAAATGATGAAGAAAAAACTTCAGCTCAAGCCACCCTACTTTTAGTTTTAAGAAATTTAACTATAGCTCTTCACCCTTTCATGCCTTTTGTAACAGAAGAAATTTGGGAATCTCTTAAAAATGAAAAAGACGATCTGCTTTTAGTGACCAATTGGATAAAATAAGTAAATTGTGGATAACTAATTAAAAATTCTATTGATAGAATCTTAAAAAATAGGTATAATTATATTAACGTTTAAAAATGTTTTGCGTTTTATCTATATAGTTAAAATAATTTTGTTTATAAATTTATGTCAAAAGAAAAAAAATCGTTTTTTGAAAGGCTTGCAGGGTCTGTGATGGTTGAAGACGAAAACCTGGAAGACGAGGAGGTTGAAATTGAAGTAGATAGAAAAAATAGTCGCAAATTCGATGACACAGAAAAGACACTGTCAGATTTTCGGGGCGAAGATGAGTATGAAGAAGAAGATGGTGAGCTTTCGGTGGATGTTTATCAAACTCCAAACGAAATAATCATTGAAGCTATGCTGGCTGGAGTAAAGCCTGAAGACCTTCAAATTTCTATTACTCGTGACATGGTGACAATTAAAGGCAGAAGAGATGGTAACACCCAAATCTCTGATGATGATTATTTTTATAGAGAGCTTTATTGGGGTTCTTTTTCTCGAAGCATTCTTTTGCCTCACGAAATTGAAATTGAAAGTGTGGAAGCTGTAGAAAAACATGGTCTTTTAATTATTCGTCTCCCAAAAATAGATAAAGCAAGACAAGCTAAAGTTAAAGTTAAAAGCATTTAAGTGTTTAACAAAAAATCCCGAAAAAGGGATTTTTTATTTTTTAAAATATGCTATATTTTAATTCTTAGGCTCTCGTAGTTAAATGGATATAACTCCTCCGTCCTAAGGAGGGTTTGTGGGTTCGATTCCTGCCGAGAGCACAAAAAAAACATAAAGGGTGATAAAATATATTCATAACATAGACATATGGAAAATGACTTTGAAAAACTTTTAAAATTAACAGAAGAGAACAATAAAATGCTTCGCAAAATACGAAGGAATCAAAAAATTTCTAGTTGGATAAAAACTTTTTATTGGATAATAATCTTAGGAACTCTATTTGGAGCTTATTACTTTTTACAACCATATATAAACTCTTTCAATAAGAATATACAGAATTTACAAAATACAATTAACAATATTTCTAGCTCCACTTCTGATTTACCAACTTCGATTCTGGGAATACCCGAAATGAAACAATTTCTTGAAGATATAAAAAGTACTAAGAAATAAAATTAAATAAAAAATAAAAAGCCCTAAAAAGGCTTTTTATTTTTGTGCCGAGAGCCAGGCTCGAACTGGCGACCTATTCCTCTTCAGGGAAGCGCTCTACCAACTGAGCTATCTCGGC
>DHTA01000005.1:265952-266717 GCA_002408565.1 Patescibacteria group bacterium UBA5272
TCTACCAACTGAGCTATCTCGGCAAAGGAAAGTCTTAATATTCTATCACAAAAAAGACTCTTTTCAAAACTAAAAATACTAGTTTTTGGAAGAAAGAGCTTCTGAAATTTTGTTTGGATTAAAGCCTACCAAAACCTCTTCCCCAATCTTTATAACAGGAACTCCTAATTGGCCCGTAAGTTCCACCATCTCTTTTCTTTTTTGTATATCTTTAGCAACATCATACTCTGTATAAACCAAGCCTTTCTCCTTAAACCAATCTTTAGCCAGATTACAAAAATGACAAGTAGGTGTAGAGTAAATTTCAATTTTTTTAATCTTATTTTCGTTCATATTTTAAAAATGTATGTTTAAAAACCTTGAGCACTTATGTGTATTAGTATACCACGTTTATCTTTTAAAAAGATTTTTTAAAAAAACCTTAAAAACTTCCCACTTAGAATCATTTTTAGGAATTTCATAAGTAGACGCTGGAGTGCTATAAACAACAACAACATTTTCTTCAGCTTTTTTTACAGGATAAGTTTCGCGTATATATCTCTCTTCCCCTTCTTTGGTGTTTATGTTTTCTAATTTTAACTCATTCATTTCTAATACCTTCTCCGCCTCATCTACTTCTTTACTAACATGTACATAATCAGTTTTTGTCACTTGAAATTTTTTATATACCCCAAAAATTCCTCTACCAAGCAAAACGATTAAAACAATTGTTACAACTATAGTAAAATTCGAATAAAAAATATTTTGCCATATGAATTTTTCCTT
>DHTA01000005.1:266872-267146 GCA_002408565.1 Patescibacteria group bacterium UBA5272
TTATATCTTCGCATATAAATAGCTAATTTGTATTTTATCTATATTATCTATAATTTGTCTATATAAATATATCACACAAAGCTATTTTAGCTTATATTTCAAAAAAACTATTTAAGTGCTATAATGTCAAAATAAATTTATGTTTACTGGTAAATCAAAGAAAAAGGTAGAGAAAATTTACAAAGTTATGGCAATACTGATAGTCATAGCGATGATAGCTTTTCTTTTGATACCTCTTCTAAATATTATGTAAAATAAAAACCAAGAAATTTCT
>DHTA01000005.1:267297-300085 GCA_002408565.1 Patescibacteria group bacterium UBA5272
AAACCAAGAAATTTCTTGGTTTTTATTTTTTCATGAGCTCCAAAAAAGTATCGTGCTCTATGTGAACCTTTCCTTCTTTTTGCATACGCCTTTTTCCCTTCTTTTGCTTTTCTCTCAGTTTCATTTTTCTGGTAATGTCTCCTCCGTACAAATATCCCGTCACGTCTTTTTTCATGGCAGCAATAGAACGAGAAGATATAATCCTGCCTTTAATCATGGCTTGAATTTTTACTCTAAATAATTCTCTCGGAAGAATTTTATAAAGTTTTTCCACCAACTCTTCAGCTTCTTCATTAGCTCTCCATTCTGCTACTACTCGAGAAAAAGCTGGCACCCTCTCTTCTGCTACAAAAATATCTAATCTGGTTACTGAAGCGTCTTTCATTTCTCCCATTTTATAAGAAATAGAAGCGTAGCCACTAGAAGCAGATTTTAATTCGTCAAAAAAGTTTCTCATCAATTCACGCAATGGCATATTCACTTGAATATTCACCCTATTCTCTCCCCAATCTTTCATGTCTACTATTTCCCCTTCATGCTTTTGAAAAAGTTGCATCAAATTAGAAAGATATTCATTCGGCACAATAATGGTCAGACTGATCCACGGTTCACGCACTCTTAAATATTGTCCGTGATCTGGAAAATGAATTGGAGTATACACTTTTTCCAAAACACCATCCCTCATTTCTACTTCATAAGTAATAGAAGGTTGTGTGACAATTAATTCTTGATCGAACTCTCTTCTCAATCTCTCTGTAATAATTTCTAAATGAAGCATACCCAAAAAACCACATCTAAAACCTCTGCCAAGAGCTCCACTCATCTCTTCCTCAAAAGTTAAAGAAGAGTCAGAGAGTCTCAATTTTCCTAAAGCAGAACGCAAATCATCAAATCTCTCTTGAGTTTCTGGATAAATAGAGGCGAACACTAAAGGTGTGGGTTCTTCATAACCAGCAAAAGGAGGAAGAGGGTGAGAAAAAGTTGTGACTGTATCTCCCACTCTCGCCACTCCAGGCTCCTTAATACCTGTCACAATATATCCAATTTCTCCTTCCCTTAACTCTTTTCCCTCTTTTTTTTCTGGCTTAAAGGTTCCAACATTTCTTACTAAAAATCTATATTTAGATTTTATAAATAAAAGCTCATCATTTCTTTCTACATTCCCGTTTAAAACTCTGACATACAAAATCACGCCTTCGTGACTAGAATACTCAAAATCAAAAATGAGAGCCCGAAAAGATTTACTTTCTACCTTTTCCAATTTAGGAGCTGGTATTTTTTTTATAATTTCTTCTAAAAGATTTTCTACCCCTTCACCAGTTTTCCCTGATACAGAAATTATTTCTTCTTCATTCACCTTTAATAAATTGGTTATTTGTTTTTTGACTCCTTCCACATCAGCAATTGGAGAATCAATTTTATTGATGACTGGAATAATTTTTAAATTAGCAGCTTGAGCCATTTCTAAAGTAGTCAACGTTTGCGCCTGCACTCCTTGGGTGGCATCAACCAACAAAACCGCACCTTCTACCGCTCGTAAACTTCTAGAAACTTCATAGGAAAAATCTATATGTCCAGGAGTATCAATCAAATTTAAAACATAGTTTTTATATTGCATCCTTACAGGTGTCATTTTAATTGTAATACCTCTTTCTCTTTCTAAATCCATAGAATCTAAAACCTGATCTTTCATCTTGCGATTTTCTACAGTATTAGTAAACTCTAAAAGCCGGTCAGACAAAGTCGACTTACCGTGATCGATATGGGCTATAATAGAAAAATTCCTAATATTTTGCATTATTTCTTATGAATATACCACATTTACCTTCTCTCCAAAAGGATTTTACAACTGAACTCTATCAACATCAAAACTATCTCCAACTTGTAAATCTAACCTTTTTGCAATTCCCATTTTTACCTCCAAAACATATTTAGCCAAATTGTCACCATTAGTAAAAACCTGCGAAGAATAAGGATCGGCTGAATAATAAGAGCTAGCCAAGGCGTTTTCAATATGAACAACAGTAAAAGATTCATCAAGCCAGATAATATCTAAATCAAAATTCATTTCTTTCATCCAAAAATTACTTGTCTCTAATTTTTCAAAAACGAACAATAAACCTTCTGTGTAAACTTTATCATTTTCCTCATAAATCTTTAGAGAACTTCTTCCAGACAATCCTTGCTCTCTTAAAGCTGGAGTATTAGCCACTTCCACAAAAATTTTGTCTCCATTTTTCGTAATCAAAGCTCCACCCTCTTCTTCGTGAAAGGAAAAAGCATTTAAAGAATCTGAAGAGTTTTCTTTATTTGTTACAGAGTCAATTGAATTATTTCTGGCAAAAACATTAAAGCTCAAAGATTTTTCTTTCAGAAAATCACTTAGACCAAACAAAAGAGCCATGCTGGCAAAAATTAAAAAAATAGAAAAAACAAGACCTAAGACATTTTTTGTTTTATTTTTTCTTTTAGTGCGTAGATGTGTCATAATTTTATAAATACATTTTAACACAAAAAAAAAGCCAGATTTTACTCTGGCTTCGGCTTTCATTTCTTTCCTGTTTTGTTTTCTTTGCTTTCTAGGTAACAAAATTCATGCCACCCGCAAACTACAAAAGAAAAAGATTCTTTCTCAGAGTCTTTATCTTTTTCAACAACAAGCTTACAAGGTGTAAATGTGTACCCCGAACCATTTAAGACTTTTTTGTCTTCTTTCGTCCAAATAACGAGTACGGACATACCTTGTTGTTCTCCACCAAAAAATTTATACAACTCCTTGATGAAGGAATATCTTTTGATATTGGGTTTGAACTTTGATAAAAAATCTTTAAGTTCTTTTGCGGAAAAGATCAAAAATAAATCCTCCGCCTTTTCACCTTTTACCGTCAAATACCCTGAGAATGAGGTTTTTAAACCTTTTTCTAAGCCTTTAGAAATAACCATTTTTTAAAAATTTTAAAGATTAAACTTTTTGAACTTATTAAAATATAACAATAATAATGCTCTTTGTCAACACAACCCTAGGTCTTATTGTTCTTTTTTTCTATTAACTTTAGCTCTCATACCTTCGTTTAAAATTTGTTTTCGCAATCTAACACTTTTCGGAGTAATTTCTAAATATTCATCTTCATTCATTATTTCTAAACCTCTTTCTATAGAAAGTTCCCAAGCTGGCACAAGATTAATGGCATCGTCTGTCCCGCTGGCTCGCATATTGGTGAGCTGTTTTCCTTTGGTGGGATTGACTATCATTTCTTCGCCTTTACTAGTGTTACCAATCACTTGCCCATCATAAACTTCTGTTCCAGGACCGATATAAAGGACACCTCTATCTTGAAGATTGAAAAGTGAAAACCCTAAAGCTTTTCCATTCTCCATACTTGTCATAGATCCTACCAACCTTCTTTGAATGGGACCTACATATTCTCCAAATCTTATAAATCTCGAAGACAAGATACCTAAACCCTTAGTATCTACCACAAACTCTCCCCTATAGCCAAACAAGCCTCGAGTGGGAACTTCTGCTTGAATTCTTGTAATTCCATTTCTTTCTCTCATATCTGTCACCACAGCTTTTCTTCTTCCAAGTTTTTCCATTACCACCCCAGAAAAATCTGTTGGTATGTCTACAACCAACTCTTCAATAGGCTCTTCTTTTCCTATTATCTCTCCTGCTTCATTTTTTATTTCATGAAAAATAACTTTCGGCTGAGAAACTTGTAACTCATATCCTTCTCTTCTCATATTTTCTAAAAGAACAGCAATATGCATTTCCCCTCTTCCGTAAACCAAATATTTATCTATACTAAAATCCACCCTTAATCCCACATTTACTTCCAATTCTTTTTCTAATCTGTCGCGAATTTGTCTTCCGGTAACATATTTTCCTTCTCTTCCAGCAAAAGGAGAATCGTTAACTAAAAAATCCAAGGAAATAGTTGGCTCATCAATATGAATAGCAGGCTTACTTTCCCCTTTCTCATCTTTCAAAAAAGTTTCTCCTATAAAGATATTTGGGAAGCCAGCAATCATAACAATATCTCCAGCTACAGCAAATTCAGATTCTATTTTTTTTACTCCATAAAAAGTAAAGATTTTAGTAATTTTTCCAGAGATTGTTTTTCCTGTAAAAGGATCTTTAACAAAAATACTTTCACCCACTTTAGCCATACCATCATAAACTCTAGAAATCGCCATTCTACCTAAAAAATTATCATAAGCTAAATTAAAAACTTGAGCCACAAAAGAATTCTTAACGTCTCCAGAAGCTTTTGGTACCTTTTTTAAAATAGTGTCGAGCAGAGGCTCCAAATTTATCTTTTCATCATTTAAATTTTCTAAAGCTATTCCTTCACGACTAATAGCGTAAATTGTAGAAAAATCTAACTGCTCATCATTTGCTCCAAGCTCTAAAAATAATTCAAAAACTTCATCTTGTACTCTTTTGATATCACTAGCCGGCTTATCAATTTTATTTATCACCACAATCGGTTTTAATCCTAACTCTAAAGATTTTTTAAGAACAAATCTAGTTTGTGGCATTGGCCCTTCTTGAGCGTCCACTAAAAGCAAGACTGAATCTATGGAACGAAGAACCCGTTCTACCTCACTTCCAAAATCCGCATGACCAGGAGTATCTAAAATATTAATTTTTGTGTTTTTGTAAATCATGGAAGTATTTTTAGAGTAAATCGTAATACCCCTCTCTTTTTCTATGTCATTTGCGTCCATAGAAAAACCCTCCTCTAAAACACCACACTCTTTCATGAGTGCATCAGTCAAAGTAGTTTTACCATGATCTACGTGAGCAATAATTGCAATATTCCTGATTTCTTTATATTCTTGATCCATAAAATTCTTTTAGACAAAAAAATAAGCCTTTTAGCTTTTGTTGTGTTAAATAATATCACAAAACAACCTCCTGTGTAAAGTTGAGATAAGTTTTTATTTTAGTTTATTTAAAAAAGCTTTTTGATTTGGTTTTCTCTGTAAAAACTTTTTAGTTGACTCTATTTCTTTTCGACTACCCCCAACTTCTAAAATCTCTTTTCTATACCTTTTTCCCATTTCTTTTATTTTGCTTTTGTTGTTTTTTACTTTTTCAAATTCAGAATAAAAATCATCAGCATATACCAAAGCCCACAAATAAGAATAATATCCGGCATCATAACCAACTAAATGACCAAAACCAGCTGGAAAAATTGCATCTTTTGGCAAATTATAGCCGAAATATTTTTTCATTAAAGAATTATAATATTTTGCAGAATCTTCCGCATTAATTTTTTGAGAGTGTAAATCTAAATCAAATTCCGCAAATAAAATCTGTCGCAAATATTGATAACCATTTAAAAAGTTTCTACTCGCAATTATCTTTTCTAAAATACCGTCCTCTAGTTTTTCTTTTGTCTGATAATGAATGGCTATTTTTTTTAAATTTTCTTTTTCATATAAGAAATTTTCCAAAAGCTGTGAAGGTACTTCCACAAAATCATGATCACAATTTGTTCCACTTTGAGAAAAATACTTTGCTTTGGAAAGTAAAGAATGTAAAGCGTGCCCAAATTCATGAAAAAAAGTCTCTACTTCCCCCAAACTCAAAAACGAAGGAACTTTCTTATTGGGTTTTGAAAAATTGCACACAATAGTGCTAATTTTTAGACCTTGTATGCCGGTAGAAAATTCAGCTTGGGCAGCATGGCTATATTTTCCTTCTCTAGGGAAAAGATCTAAAACTAAATAAGCAATAGGTTTTTTAAGTTGAGAATCCAAGAGTTCATATAAACGAACTTCTTTACTCACTAAAATTTTCCTTTTATCTTTGTCTAAAACTTCTTCGAGAGAAAAATTAAAAAGTTCTCCGAAAATTTGAAAAGTTTTCTTTAAGACATGTTCAAGCTCAAAATATTCTTTCGTTTTAGAGGTGTCGTAAGAATATTTATATTCTTTAAATTTTGTAGCAACATAAGCATAATCATAATACTCTAAACTTTTGTTTTTTTTATATTGTTCCAAATTTTCTATAGCAAATTTATTAAGTTCTAAAATTTCTTTATCGGATTTTAATTTTAATTTTTTTGCAAGACCATCTAAAAAGCTTCTCACAAACTTCTCAGATTTAGCCATCCTGTCTTCAGTTTTAAAATCGACATGATTTGTGTATCCTAAAATTTTTACCCTCTGATTTCTAAGTTTTATGATTTCTGAAAGAATTTTAAGATTCTTTACTCCTCCCTTTTTGTTGTTTTTGTCAACAATTTCTTTTCTCTTTTTTCGATTTGAAGAATATTGGAGAAAAGGGTTAATATTTGAATAGTCTAAAGTGATTTTATAATTCTCTCCAACTTTCCCTAAAGTCTTTATAAAGTTTTCAGGCAAACCTTCAAGTTCTGCTTGATTACATAAAATAAAATCTCTATATTCATCTATGTTTTTAGAAAAATCCAAAGAAAGACTGGAAAGTTTTTTGAGTATATCTTTTAATTGCTTTTGTTTATTTTTTGGCAAATCAAAACCCATTTTTTTATACCCCTTATGAATGTCTTCCAAAAGTTTAAGACTGCCTATTCCATATTTTTTATCTAAATCAGTTTTTTCTTTCTTCTTTTTTTTATAATTCCCTTCTCTATATTCAACAATAGCCTGATAAATACCCTCATCATACTCTAAATCCACACTTTTTTCTGATAAAGCTTTATTAAAGTCATCAGCTAAATCACGATATTCTTTTTTGGTATGAGTAAAAGAATAAACTCCAATTTGATGAAAAATATCCTGAAAAGGATTGTCGCAATTTTCTAAAGCCAAAATAGTATTTTCAAAATTTCTCTCTTCTTTTTTAAGAGATTTTATCTTAGAATAAACTTCTTCTTTATTTTGTACGTATTTTTCTAAAAGAAAATCGAAATTATTTTTTTTATAGTTTTTTACTTTAGCAATAGAAAACCAGTCAGGCTCTGCTATCAAAGCCTTCTCAGAAATACTTTTCATAAGAGATTATTTTACTTTAAAGGAAACCCTGACTACCGCGGTTATTCTTTTGTCAATTGTGCCGGTATCATAATAACCATAATCACTAGTATCAACACTATCTTTGGAAGTCACTTGAAAAACTCCTTGCGAAGCAGTGATTACTGCTCCCGCATTATTTCCAGTAGATTCCGCTATAGCTTGCGCTCTTTCAAAAGCGTTTTTAGTAGCCTCATTTAACATTTCAGATTTAATATTATCAAATTCGCTGTAAAAATATTGAGTATTTTGCACGGACACGCTTACTCCATTAAGACGAGATCCTAATTCGTTATTAAGATAACTATTTAAATTAAGGGATAAATCTTTAATTTTAATTACATCTTTTGAAGAAACATTGATGGTCTGATTATATTCTGAATATCTTTGACCTAGACAATTATCCCAGGAGTCTTTGTCTCGAAGAGAACATTGAGGAGTCTTGTAAAAAGCAAGCACGTCAATATCTTTAGAATCAATGCCATAGTTAACTAAGTATTTAGCTAAATTATCTCTAGCATCACTTAGATTTTTGATAGCTTGAGCTTCGGAAACATTTAAAGAATCTGTTCTCAAAAGAATAGACAAACTCCCCTTATCACTAGTCACGTATCTCTCAGAAGTTCCAGAAACTGTAATCCCTTGAGCATTAGTCAAAACAGAAATATTGTTTAAGGATGATTTAAAGAAAAATCCTAAAACAATGAAACCTATTACCAGCAAGATACCAAAAATGAAATATGGAGCTGAAACAACTTTAATAATTTTTTCTGAAGAGAAACTTTTTTTTGTATTTTCAAACATAATTTTGCATTTTTAAAATAAAAAATAAATATATTGGCACCTTAATAATGTTATAATTATAACACATAAACAACCCTTTAAAATATGGATCTTTTTTTGTTAAATTTCTTCAAAACTGTTTCTATATTTGGAAGCGAGACTGCTTTAGTTATATTTTTAACTACCATTTCTTTTCTTTTGTTTTTTTCAAAAAAAAGAAAAAGGTTAGTGAGTTTTGTTTTTTTTAATTATGTACTGAGCATGATTATGGTGATAGCTTTAAAAGTTGTCATTCAAAAGCCCAGAAGTCTTTTGGCTTTAGCAGAAGAGAAAAGTTACGCTTTTCCTTCTGGTCATGTCGCTTTAGCTATGACCACCTTTCTTCTTTTATTTTTTATTTCTGATTTGATAAAAAATAATTTTTGGAAAAATTTTTTAAAAGTCTTTGCTATTTTTTGGATATTAGCAACAATTTTTGCCAGACTTTATTTGAGGGTGCACGATATTCCAGATATAGTTACCTCTCTTTTATTAGCCGTTTTTGTATTTATAATTTCTCTCACAATACCCTCTTTTCGAAAACATTTATTACTTAAAGAAATACAAAAATAAAGATATAAAAATATGAATAAAGATATTTTAAAAGAAATACATGAACACATTTTAAAAATCAGTACCATAAGAAGAGCAGAAAATAATAAATGGTTTTTTAAATGTCGTCCTGGAGAATATGGTGAGAATGACAAATTTGTAGGATTAACCGTTCCTCAGACTAGAAAATTAGTCCGAGTCTATAAAAATCTTTCTTTATCTGAAACAGAAAGATTGTTAAAATCAGAAATTCACGAAGAAAGACTTTTAGCTCTTTTGATTTTGGTAGAAAAATTTGAAAAAGAAGAATATAAAACAGAAATATTTAATTTATATTTAAAAAATCTAAAATATATAAATAGTTGGGATTTGGTGGACATGTCCGCACCAAAAATTGTTGGAGAATATCTGAAAGTCAAATACTCTTTAAAGAGTAAAAATTGTTCTGGAGTAAAATTTTTAAAATCTTTAGCTAGCGATAAGAATTTAGAAGGTAAAAACTGGAAAGAAAAACTCTGGCAAAAAAGAATAGCCATAGTTTCTACTTTGGCTTTTATGCAAAAGCCTTTTAAAAATTATTATGCTCCAGATATTATTTTCGAAGTTTTAGATAAAATTCTTAAAGAAAAAGATGAGATCAATTCTCATGATTTAATCCAAAAAGCTTCTGGTTGGATGTTGCGTGAATACGCTAAAAGAGTAAATGAAGAAAAAATGAAAAATTTTTTGTTGAAAAATTTTAAAAATATAAAAAACCGAAGAATTTTGCTTCGCTATGCTATAGAAAGAATGACAAAAGAAGAAAGACAATATTGGCTTAATAAAAAATAACAAAAAAATCCCGAGTAACTAGGATTTTTTGTTTTATGAAAATTTATTATTTAAGTTTATTTTAATTTGTTCCCTCCATTTCTAAGAGCTCAGCTATCACATCTGGGCGAAAACCAATCACGATTTTTCCTTCTATATCTAATACAGGAACACCCATTTGTCCCGACTTTCTTATCATTTCTTCAGCTCTAGCTCTATCTTTAGAAACATCCACATCTTCAAAAGCAATATTCCTTTCGTTTAAAAAAGTTTTAGCTCTTACACAAAAAGGACAAGAAGGAGTAGAATACACTATAATACTTTTATTGGTCATAGTTTATTTTTATTTTTTAGTTAATAGTTTCGATATAGCAATAAATTTTTTGTCTTTAGTCTGATAAAAAATCTTTTTTCCCTCTCTTCTCGTAGAGACAATATTAGTGTCCCTTAAAACCTTTAAGTGTTGAGAAAGAGCTGATTGACTAAGATGACAAAGTTTTAATAGATCATTTACGCTTTTTTCTTTTTCTAAACAAAGAATAAGCCTAAGCCTATCTTTGTTACCTATAGCTCTGCATATTTTTTGATCTATCATATATTCATATTAGCATATTCTAATGTGTTTTGCAAGTCAAACATTAACTTTTTTAAACCTTTTAAACTATTTAATAGTTATCCAGTATTGTGGACCAGCCTTGCAAAATCCTTCGCCGTCAGACAAGTCTAAGGTACACCAATCAAATCTTTCATCATTCAAAAAGACTTGAATCTCCTTAACTGAATCAAACTGAAAAGCCGCAGCTTCAATTTGAGCTCGGAATTCTGGGTCGGCACATACTCCAGGACTCATCATTTCTCCAATCAAATAGACTTTGGCAATTCCATCTTCTAAAGTAACCTTGTCAAAAAAAGTCTTTTCAAAAGCAGCTACTGTATTTCTAAAACCATCAGCCGGAATTTCTGGAGCATGTTTTATATCAAAAAGCATTCTATAGGTAGCTTCTAAAACTTTCTGAGTTTTGGGTATTGCGTGTGGAGCAAAAAAGATATCGGCCCCACACCCAATCTGTCCCCCATCTTTCACCAAAGGAACTTGAACGACTGTGAAAATTTCTTCATGATCATCTCCATACATACTTCCATCACAGTATTCCCCAACACAAGCATATTGACTTGGAATTCTTTTACCAGTTTCAAGATCTCTGTCTTGCTTTATATTCAAAACATCGCCTAAAGAATTTTCCATGTCGACAACTATCTCTTCAGAAGAAGTAGCGTTCTGATTAAAATCATTATTCTCTGATTTATTTTCATCTTGCAAATAACTTTTCAAAAAGATTCCGGCAATTAATCCGATAGTAGCGATAATTATTATAATAATAGTTGTTTTCATTTTCATATTTTTAAAATGTTATTATTGTTATTTATATTATAATTTTACCTCAAATTCTAAACTAATAAAAATTTTATATACTATTAACAAAAAACTCAGCCAAGACATAAAGTATCCAAAAACCAAGCAAAATAAAACCTTCTCTTTTGGTAAGAATCTTTCCAGAATGCATAAAACTCATCAAAAACACAGAAGCTGCCAACATAAAAGCTCCTGTGACATAAATTATTTTTGAAGGAAAAGAAAAAGGATGCAAGACAGCTAAAACACCAACCACTATAGTCGCATTAGCTAAAACTGTACCTAATAAATTACCTACAGCCAAATCGTCGTCTTTCTTTTGTACTGATTTTAAAGAATAAAATAGCTCTGGCAAAATAGTCCCTAGACCCACTATAAAAATACCAATCAAAATAGCTGGAATTTGTAGAAAATTAGCCAAATTGACAGCCGAAACAACCACAAAGTGTGATCCTGTGAAAAGCAAAACCATAGACAACAAGAAAAAAGCTATATTTTTTAATTTAGCCTCCCTTTCTCCTAAATCTTCAATTTTTTCTGCTCCGTTTTTAAAAATGAAATAGTAAAAAATTAAACCAACAATAATCAAAATGACTCCTTCGAGTCTTGTATAATTTCCATTTAAACCAAAAAGTAATGGTAATAAAAGAAATAATGGATAAAGTTTAACGTCTCTCAACAATTCGCTTTTTATTTTTAAATTCCTGCCAGCAAAGAAAATCAAAATAGCAAAAACCAAAGTCAAATCAGCAATATTCGATCCAAATAATGTTCCTAAACCAAATTCTGGAACCCCTTTTAAGGCCGAGTTAATCACAATGACAGCTTCTGGCAAAATAGCCACAAAAGTCACCACTATAAAACTCACTACATGTTTAGAGAGTCTAAAGTTTTTAGAAAGTCTTACCGAGTAAGAAGTTGCTAAAGTTGCGCCTTGAATAACTAAAGTGAGAGCGGAAACAAAAATCAATAAGTTTGCAAGCATAAATTTAAAACCTTAATTTTAATAAATATAGAATCATTTTAGCACATATTAAATAGATTAATTTGCAAGAAGATCAATGAGCAATTAATAGTTTTACAAAAAGCCATCTTTTGAAGATTCTAACTTGCTTTTGATATTAAGATATGCTAATATGTGCATATGTCTGATTTATGCAAAGAAGTCGCCAATATGGGAAAAGGTATAGGTAATGAAAATCGTTACCGTATTCTTGAAGCGCTAATGCTAGGCTCGTTAACTGTTGGAGAAATAACAAAAAAAGTCAAAATTCCTCAGCCAGCCGTGTCTCAGCACTTAAAAATATTAAAATCTATTCATTTTGTCGAAGATAAAAGACAAGGAAAAGTCGTGCTCTATTCAGTCAATGTCCCCTATATGGCAGGCTTGCTTAAAAAATTAGCAAAAGATTTACCAAATCAAAATAAAAAATAATTTAAAAATATGAATTACAAAACAATCCCTACAAAAGATATTGTAGAAAAAACAATGAACTCTCTCAAGAAAAATGGTCATTTACCAGAATTTTTTGAGACAAAAGAAGAAGTCCTTGAGAGAATAAAGGAACTTATACCAAAAGGAGTTTCTGTTATGAATGGAGCATCTCGTACTTTAGAAGATATTGGTTTTATAGAATACCTAAAAGGAAATAGTCATGGCTGGAACAATTTACATGCCGAAATTTTGGCTGAAAAAGATGTGGCAAAACAAAATTTACTTCGCAAGCAATCTGTGCTGTCAGATTTCTATTTGGGCAGCGCACACGCTGTGACTGAAAATGGAGAAATTCTTATAGCTTCCAATTCTGGCAGCCAATTACCTCACACAGTTTTTACTTCAGAAAACTTAATATTTGTAGTCGGGGTACAAAAAATCACCCCTACACTATTAGAGGCTTTTAATCGCCTAGAAAAACATGTTATTCCTCTTGAAAATACGCGTATGCAAGAAGTTGCTGGAGTAGATACTTACCCATCAAAAATTGTCATATTAAACAGAGAACCAGAATTTATGGGAAGAAAATCTCACATTCTATTTGTAAATGAAGAATTGGGTTTTTAATCTATAAGACCAACGCCAAACAAAAACACTCTTTTTAATTTTTTAAATTAGAGTGTTTTTTATTTTATTAGCAAAATTATTATCTAGTCTTTTTCTTGAAACTTATATATAGAATCATTCCGATAAACGCTACTATACATAAAGCTGCTGTAACTATAACACTAGGATACTGCCCAGCAAAACCAGTTATGGATACATGTTTAAAGAGAATAGCTCCATATGCCCAAATAAGTACAAGCCCATAAGAAATAAATTTATCTTTAAGCATACGCCAAGAGCCTATTAAAGCTCCTATTAAAAGTACTACTACTGTCCAAAAGCTATCCGCTAAACCAAAACCTCCCCAACCAAGAGACACAAGAAAGACTGTGATATTAGCAATAGTAGCTACAGTAATCCAACCAAAGTAAACACTGAATGGTAAACCTACAAGTCTAAGATCTCTTTCTGTAAGGGTGCTTTTACGTAAAATATTCGCAATGCGAATGAGTGAAATAAGCAATCCGATTATTAGGATGACTGAAAGCCAGATAATATCATTATGCCAGGCAAATATCCAAGCAGCATTTAAAAGAGCATTTAAAATAAATATACGATTTACCTTCCCCGCTAAAATATCATCCCCTCTTTTAAATTGATAAATGACATATATAGCTAAAAGAAGATAAATCAAACCCCAAATAGAAAAAGCATATCCAGCTGGAGCAAATAGATTTGGATAATTATCTGATATCTCTCCAGTTGTCTTACCACCCAAAGGCAAATACATCGCTAAAAAATTAACCCCTACCATAACCATATAAGCCACAAGTGTTAATATTCGAATAATTTTTGTATTCATATTTCAATTTATTTTAATTATACTTAAATTATACCATCAATTAATATGAAATAGCATCAAAAAATACCTTCAACCTTAATTGTGGACGGTTTAAAATAAAAAGCCTAAAGATTAGGCTTTTTAAAGATTTTTACCACGGTTTATTTTGTGATATTTTCTTTCATCTCTTTTATTCTCTTTGAATATTCATCGAGGGTACGGTATACCAAAAAGAATAAAATGATCATAATGGCAAAAAAACCATTTACAATCCAAATTATTGAGTGCTGATTAAGTGGTGATAAAAAACATATCAGCCACACAAAAGCCACAAAAAAAATTAGACGCAACGTCATCTCCTTACGGGACATAATATGAGATTGCACTTTTGCAAGCTCATTGATTCTTTCGAAATTTTTCATTCTCTATCTCCTTTTATGATTTAATTAAATGAACTATCTAAAATAGAGACTAACATTCTCACGAATCTTTGTCAAGAACCATTACTAATTGATCTTAATAATCCTCATCGGACAAGCCGCTACGACTTTTTCATTTTCTTCGAGCAAAGATATATCTACTTCAGCAATTAGCATATTACCTTTTTCAATACCATCAATTAGCTCCGCTTTACCAGTTTCCTTATTCATCTTCCAGCATTTTGGAGAATAATTAGCGCAATATCCACAACCGATACATTTATCTTTTTGCTGAGAAAGTCTGAATTTTTTATTTTTTATTTTTAATTCATCACCAGCTTTATCAATAGATTCTTCTTTTGTAGAGAAAGAAGATGGAATAGTTTCATTTAAATAATCTTGTGGATTTTCTTTATTTACCAAAATATAAAATTTATCATTTTTCCTAACTTTTTCTGGAACTTGTATAGAAATAGTATTTTTAGGGCCGATACTGTTAACACTTTTTCCTTCTATTCTTATTTCCCCTATTTCACCAAAAACAACACCTGTACTTTCTCCAGTGATTAAAAACTTCTCACCAACTTCTATATCACCAGCTTCAATAATAATTTCAGCAACACCTAAATCTGTAAAATAATTTGTTACCTTGCCTTTATAAACTCTCTCTTCCGTCGCTTTTGATCCATATATATCAGAATATTCGCCAATCTCTTTACCGAGAAAAAAATTTCCATGAGAAAGTTTTCTGTTAAAAACTTTTTCTAAATCTTTGAAATAGCCTTCTATTCTTTCTTTTGTATATACGCCTTCCTCAATATCTTTTAAAGCTTTTTTATAAGTAGAAACCACAGTATAAACATATTCTGGAGATCTGCCTCGACCTTCTATTTTTAATACTGAAATACCAGCATCAATAAATTTATCCAGAAAATCAATGGTACATATATCAGCCGCAGACATTACATAATTATTATCTATTACAAGCTCTTTACCATTTTCAAGATCCGTAACTTTATAAGCATGTCTACAATTTTGAAGACATGCCCCACGATTTGCTGAAGCATTATGAGTATAAAGACTCATAAAGCATCTTCCCGATTGAGCCACACACAAAGCCCCATGACCAAAAACTTCCAACTCCATTAATCTGCCTTCATTACCTATAAGATTTTCTTCTACAATTTTATTATAAATATCTTTAATTTGATCCAAAGTGAGCTCTCGAGCCAAAACTACACGATTAGTCATTTTAGAAAAAAACTTTACAGCTTCATAATTAGAGATTGAAAACTGAATAGTGGCGTGGACCGGCATGCCAATCTCATTACAATAACTCATAGCCGCAAAATCAAAAGCGATAATAGCATCCACACCTTTTTCTTTAGCAGCATTTATAAGTTTACGAACTACTACAATATCATGATCATAGAGCAAAGTATTTACTACTAAATAAGTTATCACACCAGCATCTTTAGCTCTTTTCACGATTTCCCCCATATCTTCTAGAGTGAAATTAGCAGAAGCGCGAGCTCGCATATTGAGCTGAGTCACCCCAAAATACACAGAATCCGCTCCTGCTTTAATGGCTGCCTCTAATGATTCAAAGCTCCCAGCCGGAGCCATTATTTCTAATTTTTTCATAAAATTTCTTGATGGTATTTTTAAATTGATATTTTAACATTTTTTGTCAAAAATACTGAAAACTAATTTGAATCAGATAGGGCGAAACAATTTTTCTGGGGGAAAGGTTCACCCCGCCCGCAGGAGTGGTCTGGGGAGGAATGCGGGCGGGTTTCGGACTGGGGGTTTTCGGAAATTTGGCGGCTATGATTTTGATTACTGTTTCGGTTTGATTTGTTGTTGGGGTTGCGGTCCAACAAAAATCTGTTGAAATTGCTTGCCCCACGATACGCCGTGCGTACTTTCGTACAATTTTACAAATGGACTAACATTGAAAAAACCATTGAGTAAAATGTACGACTCCCAAAGTAAATCTTGAAGCGTATCGTCGGCAAGTTCAATTTTCAAACCAAAGGCGGTGAGTTTGTCCATTGGCAGAGGGCGAGAATGCATCAAATGTGTATCGTAGTCTGAAAAATAACTCACCGCCTTTTTGATTTTCTTAGCAACATTTTTCTCGCCCTTAAACATATACTTTTTGAGCCAAGTCGAAACAAGCTCTTTTGATAACTTTTCCGAATCCTCGCAAAGTTCTAAAAGTTCCAGCGAGTATTTTTCTATGAGTGGAATATAAGCAGGCAAAGCTTCGGGGCCTTCTTTAGCAATTCTCTCTTTTACCTTTTCAAAACCTCGCTTAATGGAACGAGCAGGAACACCGTTAATTTGCGGGTCTATTGGCCCTAAAATTGCGCTGGAGTGCATAACGATAGAATTGCCAGACAAAGCCAACATCGTGGCCGCCGAATAGGCAGAGTGCGGAATAAGAAAATTTATTTCTTCAAACTTATCACGCAATAAACAAACAAGACGCTCTGTTGCGTCTGGTCTACCGCCCGGACTATGCAAGAGGACATCAATTGATTTACTGTCCTTCACTGAATTGATTAAATCGGTGAAGCCGTCCACATCGGACAAATCAATAGAGTTTGGCGCGCCTTGCGGAACACCTTCTAAAAATTTCGTAGCGTAAATTAAAAGTGGACGGCCACGATGTTTCTCAATCTCCTCGTAGCAAGCTTTGCGAAGTGCAAATAAATCTTTGGTGGTTATAGGTTGCCCCGCTTGTTGTGCGGCACCGAAATAATCGTGCCAATCTTGCGTTGTCTTAAATTTTTTACGCTGTGGTTGAGGCGACTCCATACTGGTTAATTTCAAAATTAATTGTTGAGCCGTTAGCCACCTTAAAAGCTGGTTTTCTACCCAATGCAATATCAGCCCGATCAATAAGGTCGGAGGTTTCCTTGTAGAAGCCGTAGGACTTCAAGGCTTCGGCATTTTGCTTCAAAACCTTTTTTGAGGCTACCTTTGAGAGCAATTTTTGTGATGTTTTCTTCATAGTTTCTATATTGTAGCAAAATTAATGTGTCAAATCAATGAACATTATTGCGGTAAATCTTTGCTTTTCTTTTTCCTCAAGCCCCATCCAATCACTCCGGCGAGTAGTCCGATAATTCCTCCAATGATTGCCCCGCTCAAACCTTTTTCAGCAACATTTTCAAAAAGACTTGGCGAATCATTTTTTACGGCTTCTGCCGGATTATAGGCGTACGCTGTATCATATCGAAACGAATCAATCATTGAGTTAAAGACAGGCAACCATCGAGAATATTCATTGGATACAGCGTAGAAATTTAGTTGTGTTATACCTTGTTTACCCAAGAACATCGCAATCAGTCCATTAACTTTTCCTATATTAGCAACATCGAGCTGTATATTCATAAAGATGATGTTACGTTCTTTGTCAAAAAAAGGTTTTTCAAGTGTTGCACCGGTCAGCAACTCTGAATACTCATCCGTCTTTTGCTTCACCGAACCTTGAAAACCGCTGTCGCTAAATGCTTTTTCGATTTGCGAGTAAGAAGGTGTATTAACATCATGCTCTTGGATTAGAATATAGGGATATTGAAAATAATCTTTTTCACTCAATTGGAAACCAGCCGCGTACTCAATTCGTTGCCCTTGTGTTTGGCGAACAACCTCATCAATATATTGATCTATAACCGACTTTGGAATTTCTTCCCATCCACTCGGCAAAGTAAACGAGTAGTGGTCTACTGAATCAGAATAAGGTGTTTGCGCAAACACTGGATTTATATATCCCGCAAAAATTGCAATTCCCAACACTAGAGACGTAATCAAGTTTTTGTACATTGTAGTTTTCATAAATTTATAAGGTTACTTTAATAATTCTTCCATTGGAACGCCTAACGACCTGGCGATTTTTTGGATTGTTTGAACGCTCGGCTTGGTAACAACGCCACCCTCAATTTTTGTCAGGGTAGAGTATTTGATGTCCGCTTTCTTCGCCAGGTCGTCTTGCGTCAATCCTTGTTTTGTTCGTATTCGTTTTATGTTTTGTGATATAGTTGCCATAGTATCCAAACTTTGATAGTATTATCTTATGAGAAGATTCTTTCTTTGCTCACAAAACAATGATAGCAAAAATTATAGATTTATTCAATCTGTATTTCCTGATTTTGTATCCGCCGAATTCCCGAAAACCCCCAGTCCGAAACCCGATTTTCAATTTTGGCGGAGACGATGGGATTCGAACCCATGAGGATATTTCTACCCTGCCTCGTTAGCAGTGAGGTGCCTTCGGCCAGCTCAGCCACGTCTCCAATTTTTGTATTTTATCATAAAAACTATCTTTTAAAAACTTTAATAAATAAGTTATAATTAAACTATAATTTATAAAAATTTATGATAAAAGATTTTGTAAACTTTATTAGAGAAAAAGGTGTTATCGGTTTGGCTGTAGGTATTATAGTCGGTGGCGCAGTTACAGCTTTTGTAAATTCTATTGTTACAAATTTAGTAAATCCTATAATCGGTGCGTTAATAGGCAAAGGAGAAAATCTTTCTGCTTACACTTACACTGTCCCTCACACAGCCATAACTTTTGGTTGGGGTAGTTTTGTTTCTGACTTAATCACTTTTATAACTATACTATTGGTAATTTATTTGATTTTTGTAAAAAGCCCTATAAATAAATTAGACAAACCTAAAGAAAAATAAGTAAATTATAAAAATAACAAAAGCCCGCAACTAAATGCGGGTTTTTGTTTCAATACTTTTAAAATAAAATTACTTAGATGCTAATTCTATATTTGTGTCTGCATCTGGATTAATTGATGTATTATTAATCTTTTCCATAATAGCAATCACCTGGTCTTCATAACCTTTGATCACAGTACCATTGTAATAATAAAGTTTCTTTTCGACATCTGTAGTAGCATAATATCTAGCGGTCCGTGGATTTGCTCCACCTAGATTTTTACCTACTGACTCAATAGCTTCATCAAAATCGCTAAACTTTATTTTACAAGAACCCCAACCAAAAGGATTATTGTAGCAAGCAAACTTTCCACCAGTAGATTCACGCATAGCAACCGCTGGTAATAGATTGTATGGAATACCATACTTTTCTGCTACCAAAACAAATTGCATACCGTATCCTTCTAAAGGTAAATTATGTTTTGCATAATAGGCGTCTATTTTAGCAGCTTGGATTTTTCTCAAGCTTTCCTTTGTCTCTAATTCTTTTTGAGATTTTTGAAGCTTGATAGTCACTTCTGACGCATCTGGAAAATTGTTAACCTCTCCAGACGCATTAGAAACTGTATTTAACTCTAGAGCTGATACGGCAAGTAATGGAATAAATGCCATAACAAGTAGAGTATTGTGTAGTTTTTTTATCATAATGTTGCGGTTTAAGCTCCGCCACTTTCACTTCTGTAGTTTTGCAAACAAAAAATGAGCTTATCGCTCAATGCAAGAATGTTATCAGATTCAAACTAAAAAGTCAAGAGTTATACAACTATAATTCTTAACTGTCAAATAGGTTTAAAAATAACCCTTATTTTACAAGACTTTTTACAAATAGTAAAAAATATGCTAAAATTTATAAGTTAAAAATAAGTTAAAATCGGTTTGGCCTTATCGTCTAGCGGCTAGGACATATCCCTCTCACGGATAAAACCGGGGTTCAATTCCCCGTAAGGTCACAATTTTCTCATGCTATAATATTTGCATGGAAACAATTTTAAAATCAGACATTTTTTTCTTTATCAGCTCTATATCAACAATACTTATTACTTTATTGTTAGTATTTATTTTAATTTTTGTAATAGTCATTTTATTTAGAATAAATAAAAGAGTCAAAAAATTTGAGACTCAACTCGAAGCAGTAAAAGACGATATAGTTTCCTTCAAGGAGGATTTATTAAAAAGTTCCATCTTTGCATCCTTAATAAAATTAGTTTTACAAAAAAAACAAAATAAAAGTGAAAAAGCTAGTACGAATAAAAAAAAACAAAAATATGAGCAAAACACAAAAAAGTAATAGTTCTGGGAAAACAGCTGGAATTGTTGTCGGAGTAGCTGCGGTAGGTGCTATAGCCTATTTGCTTTTTGGCCCAGAAGGAAAGAAAAATCAGAAAATCGCAAAAGGGTGGGCAGTTAAAATGAAAGGAGAAATTATGGAAGAAATAGAGAAATTAGAAGAAATCTCCGGCCCAATTTATGAAAAAATAGTAGATAAAGTTGGAGAAAAATATAAAAAGATTAAAAATGTTGACTTGGAAGACGTTGTGACAGAAATAAATAATTTTAAAAAGAGTTGGAAAGAAATAGAAAAGAAAAGCAAAGCTCCCACAAAAAAAGTAGTTGCTAAAAAAATGACTAAAAAAACTTTAGCAAAATAAAATTGATTTTTAAAACACTCAGAATTAAATCTAAGTGTTTTTTAGTTTTTTTTATTTTCTCTCCCAAACTTTTTCTTGGCGCACAAGAACTTCTTCAGGATCATGTATCTCTCTATTCAAAAGTATTCTAGCCACTTTTTCCATTCTGGCACCCTGTGAACCTTTTATAAAGACCAGATCACCCCCTAACTCACTTTCTGAACGGCCAGCTTTATAATCTTTCTCTATTTCACCTTCTAACACTGTTAAAGCTTTTCTTCCAGCCTCCAGACTGCCAGAAGCAAAATAAACATTGTCCTTATTCATGCCTTTAGCTATAGCGGCTTCCCCTATAAATTTTGCCCGAACTCCACTAACTATCAAAATGTCAGCAATATTTACCAACATTTCCCCAATTCTTTCATGCTCTTGTTTTGTAAAATCTCCAAGTTCCAACATATCTCCTATGACAAAAATCTTCTTACCTTCTCCGATGTCTAAACTTTTGACCACCTCAATGCCGTGCTTTAAGGCTTTAGGAGAAGAGTTGTAAGTGTCATCTATAATAGTTGAATTATAGACACCTTCCAAAAGCCTCATCCTTCCTTTAGTTTCTTTATTTTTTTCGATATCTTTAATAGCTTTTTCTATATCTACATCAAAAATTTCTGCGATCAAAATAGCGGGTAAAATTGAATAAAAAATTGCCTGACCTAAATTGTCTACGACTTTTACCGAATATTTATCATCATTCTTTAGAAAAACTTCTCCTGAAACACCTGCGACTTTAGTGACAAATTTATTCACACTTTCTGATTCGATTTTAATATCTTTTGCAAAAATATCCGCTTCTGGATTTTTGAGAGAAAAAGATTTTTGGAAAATGTCTCTTCCTTCCATTTCTTTAGCTATATTTACACAATCTTCATCGTCTAAATTATAAATAAAAGTGCCTTGATTTTTTAGATTTTCTACCAGATGTTTCTTTTCCTTGACCAAGCTTTCTCTCTTGTTATCAAAAAATTCTATATGCACTGGAACTTCTGCAAAAGCTGTCAAAACCACAATGTCCGGCTTAATAAATTCACAAACTTTCTTAATATCCCCTGGCATATCAGCCCCGATCTCTAAAATCAAATATTTATAAGGAAATTTATCAAACATTTTTACAAAACCATTTAGAATGATTTTAAACCAGAGAAATGGATTTGCCCAACCAGATTCCATTCCTAAAATAGTAAGAGGAACTCCAAAATCGCTATTCATGCTTTTCTTGCTAGCCAAGACTAAAGATTCTCCGTTTTCATTTAATAGATTTTTATGAAGAGCGGCATAGATAGAATCTTTCGTAGAAGTTTTACCAAGATTACCAGTAATTGCAATAATTTTTGGATTATTTCTTTTTAGCAAAAACAAGGCTTGCCAAGTTAAAATTTTGACGATAATTTTTTTAAAAATCCCTCTCATACTTTTAATGTTTAATCTTATTTTCTTAAATAACCATACTCTGAACAATCACATTTTTTAACTTTTTTCCCTGACCCGCAAGGGCATAGATCATTCCGAGAGATTTTCTTTTTGTCTTTACCTTGTTCTTCTACCTCATCTTTGTTTTTGTCGTCTACAAAAGTCTGATTTTTCATTTGGGAATCTCTCATGATTTTCTGGGCTTCGAGATTAGCGATGACATTGTCGATGTGTGTAATGAAATTATAAAAATCTTCTTTCATTTGAGATTGCATATTATTATAAGTGTTGAGAGCCTCTTTTTTATACTCCACCAAAGGATCTCTTTGTCCGTAAGCACGAAGATTCACTGACTGGCGAATATTATCCATATGTTCTAAGTGAGCCATAAAATGTTGATCCACTATTTGCAAATAAATACTCTTCAAAACCTCAAAAAAAAGATCTTCTCCATACTTATCTTTTCTTTCTTGTACAAACTTTTCAAGCTCTGGCTTAACTTCATAAAGTTCACTTAAGACTTTTTCTAATTCTCCCCTATCTGAAAGCAGGACTTTTCTTCTTCTGTCATAAATATGTTGTCTCTGGTGATTTAAAACATCATCATATTGTAAAGTGTGTTTTCTCGCATCGAAGTTAAAACCTTCGATTTTCTCTTGCGCCCCCTCTAAAACGTTAGAGACCATTTTAGATTTGATTGGCATATCTTCTGCCAAACCAAATCTACCCATCATATTTTTAACAGAATCACCACCAAAGACTCTCATTAAATCATCTTCCAAAGAAACTAAAAATTGAGTCTCTCCATTATCTCCTTGACGACCTGAACGTCCACGAAGCTGATTGTCGATTCTTCTTGCTTCATGTCTTTCTGTACCAATCACAAAAAGACCTCCTAGAGTATTAATTTCGTCTTTTTCAGCTTGAGTAGGATTAGCTCCTCCAAGCTTAATATCCACTCCACGACCGGCCATGTTGGTAGCAATAGTCACCGCATGTTTTCTACCAGCCGCCGCAATAATTTCTCCTTCTTTTTCGTGATTTTTTGCATTTAAAATAGAGTGAGGAATATTTTCTCTTTCCAAATACTTAGAAACGAGTTCATTTTTTTCAATAGAAATTGTACCTATAAGCACCGGTTGCCCCTTTTCAAAAAGTTCTTTTACTAATCTAGCTAAAGCTTTGAGTTTTCCTTTTTCTGTTTGGAAAATTAAATCTGCCTTATCGTCACGCATTGAAGGCTTATTGGTTGGAATAGTGGCTACCGGTAAACCATAAACTTTAAAAAACTCTTCTTCACTAGTCTTGGCTGTACCAGACATTCCGGAAAGTTTTTTGTAAAATCTAAAATAATTTTGAAAAGTAATAGAGGCTACGGTGCGAGATTCTTTTTGAATAAGCACATTTTCTTTGGCTTCAATAGCTTGATGAAGTCCATCACTCCACCTTCTTCCTGGTTGCATACGTCCAGTAAACTCGTCGACAATCATCACTTCTTTTTGAGTGCGCCCGTCTTCTTTTTGTGTGTCTCTAACCACATATTGTTTTTCTCTAATAAACAAAGCTTTAGCTTTTACAGCAGTTTCTAAGTGGTGAACTAATTTTATATTTTCAGAAGCGTAAAAGTTGACTAAATTAAATTCTTTTTCAGCTTTTTCAATCCCGCTTGGTTTCAAAGATATGGCTCTCTGTTTTTCATCTTTTTCAAAATCTTCTCCTTCTATCAATTTATCCGCAAAACGAGCAAATCTCTTATAAAGCTCATCCGATTCTTGAGCTTCGGAAGAAATAATAAGCGGAGTCCTAGATTCGTCAATTAAAATTGAATCCACTTCGTCCACAATAGAAAAATTATGTTCTCTTTGCACTAACTCTTCTGAGTTGTAAACTAGATTGTCTCTCAAATAATCAAAACCAAATTCATTATTTGTCCCATAAGTAATATCTGCCTCATAAGCTTCTTTTCTGGAAACTATTTTTAAATATTCATTTTCAATCTTAAAACTTCCAGTCTCTTCAATGTCTTCATCGGTATTTTCAGCTTTCATTCCACTAATCTTTTGAATAGAATATCTATCAAAAAGAAAAGAAACTTGATGATTCAAGACTCCTACAGTTAATCCCAAAAAGTCATAAATTCTACCCATCCAAACCGCATCTCTTTTAGAAAGATAATCGTTAACTGTCACGATATGCACACCCTTCCCAGAAAGCGCGTTTAAATAAGCCGGGAGAGTTGCCACCAAAGTCTTACCCTCTCCAGTTCTCATTTCAGCAATATAGCCTTTATGCATAATAATTCCACCTACAATTTGCACAGGATAATGCATCATGCTTAAAGTTCTGCGTGCCGCTTCACGAACTAGAGCAAAAGCTAAAACAATATTTTCGTCCAAAATATCTTGAACAATTTTTTGACTTTGTCTTTTAAAATCCTCCGCAGAAAGATTTTTCTTCTCCAGCTCATCTTCTTTTTCTTTGATTCCAGTCTGGATGAGTTTTTTTAATTCGAGGCTAGTATTTTTTAAATCTTCGTCAGTAAGCTCTTTCATTTTCATTTCTTGAGCTAAAACTTTCTCTACTATAGGATTTAATTTCTGAATCAATTTTTCATCTTCAGATTTAAAAAGGTTCTTTAAAAACGGCATATAATTTTAATAATTTGTATATTCTTTTTCTGAATTAAGCTAATTTAGTTAAACAATAAAGCCATTTTAACATAAAAACTAGGCTTTGGCTATAAATAATTTTTGAAGAATTTTTAGAATTTATTCTTTAGTTTAAGTAAAAAAGATTATAAATATTGATTAATTTTTTTAATACCAAATTCTGGAAAATTTAAATCCATAGGCGCGTCCACCATAAACTCTATACATTTAACAGCCTCGGAAGTATCTATATAATCATTGGTTTTAATATCTGTACCACCTTTTTTAAAAAAATTGGTATTCATTTTGTCAGGATAAAAACCACAAACAGAAACATTAAAAGGCGCTACCTCCAACAAAAGAGAATCAGTAAAACCTTTTACCGCATATTTACTTGCTCTATACACCGACCTTCCTCCTTTGGGAATCACTCCTGCTTGAGAAATTATATTAATAATCCTCCCCGAAGCCAACTCCTTCATATAGGGTAAAACTTTTTGAGTCAAAAGAATTGTACCTAAAGTGTTTACTTCTAGAACTTTTTGTATTCTTTCTGCTTCATTATTTTCCAGATTTCCCTCTACCCAAATGCCTGCACTATTAATTAAAACGTCAATTCTCCCATATCTTTTAATGACATCTTTTACTGCCTTTTCTACTTCTTTGTTTTTAGTAATATCTGCAACCACAAAATCGTCTACTCCTTCATATTTAACAGCAGCTTCACATTTACTTTTGGTTGGAGATAAAACTATAACAGTATGGTCTTTGGAAAGTTTTTTGGCTGTAGCTAAACCAAGTCCGTCAGTGCCGCCAGAAATCAAAATTATTTTCTCTTCTTTTTTTGACATATATAAAGATTATAACATGCAAGAATGTTGCTTTAAAAACTTTTTACAATTTGTTATAATCTAAAAGCCTGGACGATTAGCTCAGTTGGTAGAGCGCTACATTGACGTTGTAGATGTCAGAGGTTCGAATCCTCTATCGTCCACAAATTTTCTTACTTGTGAAGTATTATAAAAAAACCTACGAACTTAATAGTAGGTTTTTGTTTAAAAGATTTATTAAACCATTTCATCAATCTTTTTCATAAAAGAAAAGATTTTGATTTGATATTTTTTGTCTTCCTTGTTGTAAGTAAAAAGCTTTTGAGCAATAGTCTTATCTTTATAATATTTATGATTGGCCATTTTTTCTCCAACCACTTCAATAGACTCTTCAAAATTTTTGAACTTAATTTTCCCCGAACCCCAACCAAAAGGATTATTATTAATGCACCTTTTGCCGCCAGTAGATTCCTGTGTAGCAATAGCTGGAAGCAGGTTATAAGGAAGATTGTATTTCTCAGCGACTTCTACAAATTTGTATCCGTATCCTTCTAGGGGCATATTGCCCTTACTGAAAAATTCATCAATTTTCTCGGCTTTTAATTTTCTTGCCGAATCTTGTTCCAACTTTTCTAATTCTTCTAAATTAATTACTGCGACTTCTTCAAAACGAGGCTCTAATTGTTTATTAGTATTGATTTTCACTGCCCCTGTAAAAGAAGTTAGAAAAATAAGAGAAATCGAAACACAAAGAACATTCTTTTTCATTTTCCAAAATTTTAGTTAAAAAATAATATTTATTTATTGTTTTAATTACTATATTTTATATATCAACTATTATATATATTGTCAAAATACCATGTTAAAAGAGCTTAACAATACAAAGAAAGTTGTATTGTTATATTCTTTTTTATTTTAATTTTTTAAGATATAATCTTTTTATGAAAAAAATTAAACTTTTAGCTATAGAAACTAGTTGTGATGAAACTGCTATTGCGGTTTTTGATTTTGGAAAAAAACAAAAAGGAGAAGTAAAATTTTCCGTCTTATCTAATCATGTATTATCGCAAATAAATATTCATCGAGAATTTGGAGGGGTATTCCCTGCTTTAGCTAAAAGAGAACATGCTAAAAATATTGTTAAAATATTTAAAGAATCTTTAAAAGAAGCTGGATTATATAAAGAAAAAGAGATAAAAATAAAAGAAAGTAGAAAGAAAAAAGTCAAAAAACTTTTAGAAAGAGAGGCTGAGACTTGTGAAGAATTGTTTGATTTGGTTTCGAAAATAAAAAAACCTGACTTAGAAGCTATAGCAGTGACAGCTGGACCAGGTCTCGCCCCAGCACTTTGGGTAGGTATAAATTTTGCTAAAGCTTTAGCAATTTTGTGGAAAATTCCAGTTTACCCGGTCAATCATATGGAAGGACATATTATGAGTGCTTTACTCTCCCCTTTTTCGGAAAAAGAATTTGTAATAAAAAATATTTCCTATCCAGCTTTAGCTCTTTTAATCTCTGGAGGACACACTGAGATAAATTATTTCAAAAAAAATGGAAAATATAAAAAACTTGGACAAACCGTTGACGATGCCATAGGTGAAGCTTTTGATAAAGTAGCTCGATCTCTAAATCTTCCTTATCCTGGAGGGCCAGAAATTTCTAAAATTGCTACTTTGGCTAGAGAAAGCCATTTACAAATCGAAAAAGATTTTATACTCCCAAGACCAATGCTCCATTCTCATGATTTAAACTTTTCTTTTTCCGGCTTAAAAACAGCAGTGATTCACACCATACAAAAAATGAAAGCTTCAGGAAAAACTGAAGAAGAGATTAAAAAATCTATATCTTTAGATTTTGAAAATGCTGTAACAGAAATTTTGCTCAAAAAAGTGGAGAAGGCCGTCAAAGAAAATAACATTCGGAGTTTGGCTATTGGTGGTGGAGTTATAGCTAATACTTTTATTAGAAATAATTTTCTAACATTTTCCGAGAAAGAAAATCTTAGTCTTTATTTACCAGATAAGTTTTTAACAGGAGACAACGCTTTTATGATAGGTCTTGTAGGTATGCAACAGATTTTAAATAAAAAGAAAAAAACTAGCACTAAAATCCTAAAAGCAAACAGCAACTGGAATATCGAAAATATATAAAAACAAAAACACAGATTAAAATATCTGTGTTTTTAAATCTATATTTTCTATTACCCCTTTCTGTTATTCAATGATCTTTATATATTCTTCAATTTGAGAAGCCAATTCTGGTTGAGCGATAGCTAAATCTTTTAAGATATTTATAGCTTCCACTTTCTTACCTAACTCTAAATAGATTTCCGAAAGAAGAATTGTGGAATTGATATCATCTGCTTGAATTTCTAGATTTTTTCTTAGAATATGCATCAATCTCTCCATCTCATTGGCTGATCGATAAGCCTCATAAAAACTTTGATCTATATTCATAAAACCACTATCTTGCATTAACAATTCTTCACCCAAATCAAAATCTTTTACATAAAGACTTGTTAAAGCGTAGACAGCTTTAGCTGTATCGTAACTTTTATCAGACTCATACATATTTTTAGCTAAAGAATTAGCTTCTTCATATTCTCCAGCTACAATTAATTCTTTAATATAAGTGATAGTAATACTTTGTTTTTCAGGAGCCATATCATGAGCCATTTTTCCATATTGAAGAGCTAAACTATTGTCTCCAACTCCTCCCAAGAAAGCCGCAAAAATAGACGCACTTCTGGGATCTGGGTTTTTCTCAAACAACTCTAGATAACCATCTTTAGCGGCAGAAATATAATCAGACACCAGCGTATAAATTGGTAAATATTCTTCGGTTTGTGGAATTTGTGCTGTAGCTATTTCATTATAAAGCCCTAAAGCTGTTTGAGTCAATTGCTCTCTACTCTCTAATTCAGCTATCCCTCCAGTTGCCATAGCTTTTTTGAAAGAAGCTAAACTTCTTCCGAGAGTGTCCACAGGATCTTCATTTTCTACCATTTTTGGAGATAGTCCGCGAATAATATTTCTATTAGCTTGATAATATCTTACATTTAAAAGATACAAACTAGCAAATAGAGCTAACAAAACAAACGGACCGTAAAGAATCATTTTATTTCTAGCTTTAGAACTCGCAAACTTTTCTATCTGTTTTATCTCTTCTCTTTTTCCATATTTGGAAGCGATGAAAGCTAAAACTATAAAGAATAGTAAATAAGAAATCAGATTATCAAACACAAAGACGTTGTGAATGAAGTAGGCTATTAGCAAACCAGTTAGCAGAGATTTTTCAATAAAATCAAATGAGCTTTGATGAGCTTTCCCCCCTTTACCAAACCACATCATATAAATTGCTCCGACATATAAAGCGAGATAAGCCATTAACCCTAAAATTCCGGCTGCAATAAGCCAATCCATGAATACATTGTGCGATCTATCAAACCATGGTTCTTGAGCATACATTCGAGCATCATTATATTTTGAGAAAACATAGAAATAATTATCTTGCCCCCACCCTAAAATTGGCTTCTCCTTAAATCCATCTAGAGACATTTTTATATTTATTAAACGAGAAGTAAAGGTACCGTCTCCAGAGATTTCTAAAAGACTTTCGTAAGTTGAATTCGGATTATAAAGTTCAGCTTTAAGTTCAACGGCGGTAGACGCTAAAGTCACAGGATTAGCAAAGGTGGAGATTTTTGACAATCTATTTAAAGTGCTGGAATTTTGAATAAAAGAAGAGTTTCCAAAAGACACTAATCCTATATAACTTAAAACAACTACTGACACAATACCCAAAGAAATTTTTCTTTTATTTTTGAGATCTTTAAATTTTCCACTTCCGATAAAAATAATTAAAGCTGACACAAAAACCCCAACAGCAAAACCTACTTGAGCTCCACGAGTTTGAGTATAAAAGAGAACAATAAGATTTAAACCTGCCATCAAAAGATAAATCCAGCTATTCTTAACTTTATCTTTTTTGTTTTCAATATAAGCTAAAGTAAATAAGAAAATGAAAAAGACTGCATAAATTGCCAAATAAGTCGAATTACCCAAAGAAGCATCTAGCTGTATTCCACCTTGTGATGGAGCAAATCTGTTCCCGATGGCGTCTCGTAAAGCAGGAAACAATTTCATTGGTGCAAAATTTGGCAATCCCAACAATTGAAGTAAAGCTAAAAGTAAGACTGGAATATTTGATAAGAATAAAACAAATTTATATTTTGCCCAACCCGCTTTATCTTTAAATAAAGTTATGAGCATTAAGAAATACAAGAAAAGATGTGCGTGAGAAATAAAACCTTCCATTCTTTCAAAATTTGAAAAGAAAGAACGTGTGGGATTCACTGAAAATATATCAGCCAAAAGAAGAATTAACACAAAAATACCATAAATCCAAAGCAGAGCTGATCTTTTAGGTCTGAAATTTTTATCTAAAATCATTAACATTATCCAAGCTGCTGCCGCAATTTCTACTAATATTCTAAAAGCAAAGTTCTTTCCAGTAATATATGGAAAGAGCATAGAATTCCATTCTGTTCCAAATCCAAACCCAGAAACATAAAATGCTAGAAATGGAATTATCACCAAACAAGCGTACATAACCCCTTTCAAAAACTTAGTTCTATTTGTAATCATAAATTAATATCACTTAAACCTTATTGTTTAATAATTTAAAGATTATAACACATTAAACAGCTCTAAAACACTTCCTCTTTTCAAGAAAAATGGAATAATATTATTCTAAACTCTTAATCATATAACTCCCCTTTAAATAATATCCGAGTTTTTTATAATACTCTCGAACACCAATACCAGAAATTACTGCCATCTTTTTGTAATTGTTTTCTTTAGCAATCTTTTCCGCTTCTGCCATCAATCTTTTTCCAAAACCAATATGTTGAGATTGGTTCCCCTCTTCTCCAAATCTTTTAACCGTGCCATAAACATGCAATTCTCGAATAAGAGCCGTTTTATCAATTAATACTTTAAGATTTTCATATTTAGAAAGCTCTTTATCAAAATGATCATTTTGTAATCTTAAGCGACAAAAACCTGCCAACTTATCATTTTCTTTTTCATTAATATATTCTAAAAAGAATTCCTTGCCAAAATTTGTCTCATACTCTGTTATTCGCAAATTAAAATCTTTGTCATCCACTTCACTATCTCGAATTTCTCTAGCTCGAATATCTTTCTGAATGAAACCAACTTTTTTTTGATATTCATCAACCAGTTCTCGCATATTTGATTTTTTACTAGAAGCTAAAATGTAAGTTGCTGGAATATCACGAATCATGCGAAGCACCCTAGTATAATTTTTAATCTCTCTTTCTGCGTCGGTCAAAACTTTTATAAGAGTCTCGTCACTATAAGGTTCATAGTCAAATCCACTCATCTCCCCCACTTCGTTTTTATACTCTTTTTTAGTAAACATTTTATAAAGCAAACTAGTTTTTAAAATTACACAAGGATAAATCTTCAGCATGTCAGGATGAAAATCTTTAGAATTATACAAGTCTCCAAACATTTGAACATCCATTTCTGGATTGGATTTTGGGAGATTTGGCATCATGTGATAGACAAATTTAAATCCAACGCTACGCATCATTTCGGTAGCTTGAGCAATATTCTCTCTAGTCATCTCTCTTTTATTGAAATCTAAAACATTCTGATTTAAATGCTGTACTCCGATTTCTATTTTTGTCACCCCTAAATAACGAAGCCAATTTAAAGTTTCAAAATTAATATAGTCTGGCCTAGTTTCTGTAGAAAGGCCAATAATTCTGCATTCAGCTGTCTCATTTTCTTTTTGCAATTCTACAAGAGATAAAGGTTTTGAAGAAGAAATTTTATCTCTTTCTTTTTTATATTCATTTGCTGCACGAAAAATTTCTTTCACAAACCACTCTTGATATTCTTTTTTATAATAATCAAAAGTCCCTCCTATAATGATTACTTCTAATTTGTTTATAGGGTGTCCATTTATCTCTAAAGCCTTCAAACGAGAAATCATTTGTTTGTAAGGATCAAAATTATTAGCCAAAGCCCTAGCAGCTGCTGGCTCTTTGGATAGATAAGATTTTGGCATTCTAGCTTCAGTTGGACAATAAATACATCTTCCTGGACAAGGGTATGGTTTAGTCAAAAGAGAAACCACTGTCACCCCAGAATTGCTTCGCACCTTTAATCTTTTTAAGATTTGCTCGACTTCTTTTTTAGCTTCTTCATCCAAAGACTCTCTACCATCCTCTACTCTTTTTTGAAACATCAAAAGTAGCTCACTATTAGTTGGGGTTTTAGTTTTTCCTCTTTCATGAGCTTTTTTTTCTATATGTAAAATCTTTTTTACTAAAGTTTTTGTATTTAAAAAATGTTCTTTTTTATCCAACTCTTTTCTAATTTCTAAAATTTCCCGATAAAGCTCTGGGGTCTTTGTAATTAAACGCTTTAAATTATTTAAATCTTTTTCAGTACGAACCTTCTTAAAAATATTTTCCATTCCAATAATTTAACAAAAATCAAAAGAAAAGAGAAGCTAATTTAAGACATTTACCGTATAAACCGAAACTGTATTTGACTGAGCAGAATCTTTTAGATAAATTTTTGTTTTGTCTCCAATCTCTCCCCAAACATTACCATTATATAAAGTGAAAGCCCAATTACCAGAAAGATCAACCACTTCATAATAACCTCTAAGAACTCCTTCAATTATTGGCCCATAATTTGCTGGAATACCGCAATCAGTATTATTTAAATCAATACAAATAAATGGCTTAGGAGCTTTAGTTTTATACATAAAGTATAAATTATTTCTTTGAGAAAGATACATATTACCTTCTGTCGAAGATAAAGTGCTTATACCAGAATCAGGTTTAACCTTATCATCTTCTGTTGGAGGTATTGTGACAATATCTTTTGTAGGTGTGACGACTGGAGGTTTGGTAACTGGTGGTTTGTTTATAGTTGATGGAGTAGAAGGTGCTACATAAGGAGATGGAGATAAAGGTTTGTCTTTATAAGAAATATTTGGAATCTTAATACAAGTGAGATCTTTCATAATATCTCTCACCTCTTGATTCACACTTCCTGTCACAGTGATTTGATTTCTAAATTGAAATTTACCTAAAGAAATAGCTGTAATATTTCCAAAATATCCCGTGGGCTCCACATCCATATACCCTCTACTATATAGATAGCCTTGTAAAGCCGAAACTTCTCTACCAGTATCCCCATCTCTAGAGCCATAGCCAAAATTTCTAGTAAGATTTACACAATAAGGATAATCAAGAGCGTCTAAAATAACGAATCTACCATTAGTAAAAGAAGGATCATTTTTAATCAAATTATCCCAAAAAGAAGAACTTAGATATAAGCTTTGATAGTTGAGAGTGCTTCCAGAGATGTCGCCTGTATAATTTGGACTGTTGTAATATGGATTATTTAGATTTTGATTACTGTTGTAGTTTGGATTATTATAATTTGGATTATTGTAATAATTTGGGTCGCTGTAATTTGGAGTGTTATAGTTTGGGTTATTATAATTTGGATCGTTATAATAAG
>DHTA01000005.1:300321-310629 GCA_002408565.1 Patescibacteria group bacterium UBA5272
CTGTTGTAATAATTTGGATCGTTGTAGTTTGGGGTGCCGTAAATAATAGAATCGTAAAGAGCTTGCAAATCATTATCTACATAATAAATACCATCATAATCATAAGGAGGAGTTGAAGTAGAATTGTTCGGGTCATAAGAATCTCCGCCAGGAAGAACAATTTCTGTTGTACTTGCATATTTCAATAAATTCAAATTGAAATCTCCGGGAAAAGCTTGATAGTTTTGTGGGCAAATATATTTATTGTCTATGACAAAATATCTATCCGGATCTATATAAATATATTTTTCAGTTCCGGTTGCGGTAGAGTTAAATATTTTAATATGATTAGGAGTGGTTGAAGATACTTTTAATATACAATAGCTTAATGCTGTATTAGCTTCTGCGGGCTTTTTGGTATTGAAATAAGCAAAAACAAAACCACCGATTAAAATCGAAAAGACTAAGAGATTTAAAAATATTTTCCTTAATTTCATATTCAATAATAATTATCTCTTTTATAGTACTAGTATATCAGATTTTTGATCCAATCCACGATCCTGGTATCCACACCCTCAAACTCTTTTTGAGAGACTTCTAATTTACTTTGGGGTTTAAATAATTCTAAATCTTTTTTCCGGGAATTCCAAACAAGTCTTTTTAAATAAACAGGTTCAGTTTTTTCATTCGAACTAGGAATTTCTTGTTTTTCAATAGAAAAATTTTGATTGTTTCTTACAACTTTTTTAGATGAAGTATTTTCGATGTTTTTTTCACTTATCACATTTTCCAATTCTTGCACTGAAGAGTTTAGTTTAGAATTTGTAGCCACCATAATAGTGGAGCTAGAAAGAGTGTTTATTTTTTCAAAAGTTGTGAGAACATTTTTGTTTGGATACAATAAAGAAATATTGTTTGCCGGTAATTTAAAACCAAGCGCTTCGCCAGAAAGTTTTACACTTTTATTTTTAGCTATCATTAAATTTTTTGGAAGCTTATAAAGCTTGCCGTCCAAATCTAGATAAAAGTTTGATAAAAACAAATCAAATTCAGTATTATTTTTAAAAGTTATAAAATTATTTTTATTTTCAGATCCTATTTCTGAAATTGAAATTTCTGGAACTATAACTTTCACAGTCATTCTAGCTTTCGCTCCACCCGTAAAACCATCTGCTGAAACTATCAAAGTATATTCTCCAGGATAAATGTAAGTATAAAAAACATCTTTCCCAATCTTCTCTCCCCCATCCCCAAAGCTCCAATGAAAATCTAAATCTGTCACGAGTTTCTTCTGAGAATCTGTCACTTTAACCGTATATTCGGTTTCAGCTAAAGCTGGAACAATCTTCTCTTCCGGTAACAAAACCTGAATGTCTCCATATTTTTCCTGATTATTTGCTGGCACATAAACATAAACTATTTTTTCTGTTGTAGTAGAAGTAGAATCTGAAGATGTGGAAGTGTCTGGCGGGGTTGTTGAATTTGTATTTTCATTTGGGCAAACTGCATTTCCATAACTTTTACAAGCATAGATTACAGAGCCGTCAGAATTTACTATTAATATATACCCATTATCTTTATCTAAAGTATAAGGGCTTCTAAAAACTTTTTCGACTCCAACAGGAGTTGATGTTGATGGAGATATAAAAACATTTGTATTAGATGAAAAAAACTTATCTCCTAAGAGAATATTAATTCCGTGCTTGGTAATATCTTTTGAGTCAACTATCTTATAAGAACTGGCAGTGAAATCAGCAATATCATCACCATTGTTAAACACTTCTATCCACCTATCTTTGTTATTATCAGCAAAATTATTAACGCTTACAATTTCCAACGCGAAACTTTTGTTAAAAATGAATAAAGAAAAAATCACTAAAAGTAAGAACAAAATATTTTTTATTTTCATGTAATAAAATTGTTTTGACTACTCTTAAATTTTATCATACGGAAAACCAGATAAAAAAATAAAAACCCGCTTTTGGCGGGTTTTGTTTTGCGATCTTAGTTTATATTTTCTAAGACGCCATTAAAGCCATAATTGAAGGCCAATTTTTTGACCAGCCTCCTTTCTGCTTCACCATCTTTTGGACACAATTCGAGCACTTCAATCATAATTGATTGAGTGCAAGCTTTTTCCACTTTAATAAGTGCAAAATGTTCCCAATCTTCCAGAGCTTTAACATACTCTGCATACTCCTCCTTCGTCCCTTTGTTTTTTAAAGAGAAAGTTTCGCAAAAATTTTTAGCTTCTTGTAAGCTCTGATGTGTAATTTTTTTTCCCGAAACTTTCGCCCCTAGCCCACCATTCTTGGTAGATAAAATTCGCATTATCTCCTGAACAGCAAGACCTGTCTCTTGTGACATCTTTTGAATCCTAAATGGATTCTGTTTTTTAGTTTTAGTTTTAACTACCATACATAAACTTTTTAATTGTTAAACCCTTTCTATCCCTTTCAAAAAAAAAGAAACAAAAAGGATTTAGCAATTAATTTGCATTCGTTGTACTTGGTAGCTATGACTAAATGAGTAAAAGAACAAGGATTTTCAATATAACACATTTAAAATAAAAAAGTAAATCTAGAAAAATTTCATCTTTCTAGAAAGATTGTTATCGAAGAATTAAAATATATACTTAAAAATTTAGAATTTTAAACGAATTAAATGCTATAATATTCACAAATATAAATAATATTAAAGTGATTTTAAAAATAAAAATATATGGATTTAAAAGATAAGGTAACAATTGTAACAGGAGCAGGTCAAGGTATTGGCGAAAGCATAGCTAAAGAAATGTTTAAAGAAGGAGCAAAGATTGTGGTCTCTGATTTAAACCAGGAAAATGCTGAAAAGGTAGCTTTGGAAATTGATCCTTCGGGTAAAAATGCTATAGCTATAAAATGTGATGTTTCTAATAAAGAAGAGGTAGATGCTTTAATAAATAAAACCCTAGAACATTTTGGAGGGTTAAACATTTTGGTTAATAACGCTGGAATATTTCCTTATAAATCTTTCTTGGAAATGGAAGAGTCTGACTGGGATAAAGTTTTGGACATAAATTTAAAAAGTGTCTTTTTAACCTCAAAAGCTTCCGCTAAAGTTATGTCTGAAGGGAGTAAAATTGTCTCTGTTTCATCTATAGCTTCTTTAGTTGGTTTCGAAAAACTAACTCATTATTGCGCATCCAAGGGAGGGGTAAATAGTTTTGTAAGAGCCTTAGCTTTAGAATTGGCGAAGAAAAAAATAAATGTAAACGCGGTAGCTCCAGGAGCAATTAGAACACCAGGAGCTTTTGATGATAATGAAGACTCTCAAAATCAAATCTTAACTACTATACCTGCTAATCGTATCGGGAATCCGGAAGACATTGCTAACGCAGTAATCTTTTTAGCTTCAGACAAATCTGATTACATCACAGGACAAGTCTTGGTAGTTGATGGAGGATATACTTTGAAATAATATTAGAAATAAAAAACAAAAAGAAAAACGATGGAGATCATCGTTTTTCTTTTTTATGCAACAAGCATTCGCACGCCTTTTGTTTCAAAATCATTTTTTGTTCACTCACGGTATTAATAAACACTCGTTGACTACCGACACCAATAGCAAACTTCTTATCTAATGGTGTGTGATGCCTGTATCCGCGACGGAAGACTTCTTTTACAAGCGCCTCGTGTCGCAAATAGAGAGCCTTTTGCTTACCAACCCAACGTAAAGTTTCTGGATGTCTCGAATAACCTCCCTTTCCTTCATGCTTGGTTAAAATATTCCAAAGACCATGAAGCTCTCTGTGCTCAGCGAGCAAATGTTTACGGCATAAATCTTTTGGATGAATATCCCAGACTCGCATATTAATAATTTTTTATTTTTTAAATCAACTCTTTGTTTCTGAAACTCACAAGCACTACTTAGCCTGTAAATTTCTCTTAAAAAAACTCCTACCGCCAAAATGGCTCCGCATTTAATTTTGGTTTTGCTATCTCTAAAGATATAGTAATAATTTGATAAATAGAATCCAAAATATCTTCATTAGAAAAGTTGACTCCCGTCTTAGTTTTTAAATTTTTCTTTAGAAGTCTAATAATTGATTCATCAAATAAATATTTAGACAGAGAGTTAGGTGAAAGACTATCCACTTTCTTCCAATATCTATCTAAGAGATTTTTAAAGATTGATTTTTTAGTTATTAATTCAAATAAACTAAAATAATCTTTGTAATTAGCATCATTTAGTAAATCTATATCAAAAACTAATTTAGAAAAGACTGGTTTAGCAGACATCACTTTGTATAATTGAAAATTGCGACCATTTAGAAGTAATATCCAATCAATACCTTCTCCTGCTGCATAACCTAAGCTTTGTCTTAAGTGATTATCACTTAATCTAGCCCCAAGAGATTTTACCTCGACTACTATTTTCTTTTTCTTTCCTATTTGGAATACATAATCAGCATAACTTCCTCCGATTTCATATTCAGTTTTTATCTCTTCATTTGCTGTATATCCTAAAACATTTCTTAGAAAATCATTAACTAAAAGTCTAGTTCCGCTTTCATTAAGTTTTGGTTATTTTTAACAGCTAAGACTAATTCTTTTTTTTAATCTCTAATTGAATCTTTTATAGTTTTCATATGGTTGATTAATTAGCTTTATCTTTTAATTCATCTAAAATCTTTTTTAATTCATATGGTTCAGAAATGTTTTTCAAAATTATTTCTTTACTACTAGTTCCAGCTGTATCTATAGCTAAAGCTCCGGTATTAAAAATAGCTCTACCCAAAAATGGTTCTTCAACAAAGATATCTGTGATTTTGTGATAATCAACACTTACTAAATTTGTAGAAAGCCAACCTTTATGAATTAGAACTCTTTTATTTGTAAAAGCATAAGCATTGGCTTTTTTGATATAGAATAAAAAGTAAAAAAGATGGATTAATAAAAACGGAATTCCTATACCACCAGCAAGACTTAAAAGACCCCAAATTATTATTCCTGTAATTAACGATATTTTTATATATCTATCACTAATAGTAAATTCTTTTTCTAATACTTCATCTTTAGCTAAGACTTTCTTCCAAATGTCTTCATTTGTTTTTTGCATAAATTTGTATCGGTTTCAATTTTAATAATTACACTTGAGTCTCTCAGATAGAAAGCTCTCCACCATTGCGATACATCTTTCGATATACCCATATCCGTTTCCAGATATGACCGCTATAGTGACTCTGATGAAGAGCCTTCTATACTGTAGCGGATATTTTTTAACCATGCCTAGCAGATGCTAAATTAAGGCTATTTGTAATAATATTTTAGCATAAATACACAAGTATTTATAACCTTGTGTATGTTAGCTTACATTAAAGGATTGTGTAGTCTAGACATTTTTAATATCTTCTGGATTCGGTAATTCTAAAGCGTCTATTTTTGGTAAAGTAACTACACCACTTAAATCACCATAAATACCGACTGTATTTTTTATAACTTTTTGTATTTGTTTTTCTTTCTCAGCCCATGATTTTTCAAAATATTTTCTTTCATCATCTAATGTCTTTTTCATTCCTGTAAAAACTTCAACAATAGCTTCGATTCTTTGTCTAAACTCTGTACCGGAAATATAGGAATATAACATTTCCATTTTTTCATCTTTTCCAGTTGAAAGATACTTCTCTCTAGCGACAGAAATTATTCCTTCTCTTAACGTTGCTGCTATTGGTATAGCAATATTCATATCACAAACCCAAACATTATCTTTTTGAATCATTCCTTTTACTCCATTAGGCAAAGTATTAGATACTAAAATAGCAATATCTGCCTTAACAACCCTTTGATCATCTTTTAATTTTTGTATCCAACCATCAGACCAAGCTTTTGTATTTTTTGATTCCCAAATTATTTTTCCACAAACATTACCTAACTTTGTGTTAACTGTCTGTATAATATCTGCACCATTTACACCTTTTGGAACAGGATCGATTTGATCAAAAGGAAATTCTTTTTTAAGTATTTCTTCTAATTTTAATTCTTGAACTTCACCTTGTGTCTGTTGTGAACCTTGTTCCAATTTTCTAGCTAACTCATCTTTTGCTTTAGTTGCATCTTCTAGCTTTTTATTTAATTGATCAATTTTTGACTGACTTGCTTCTGTTGCTTTTTTTGACGCTTCTTCTTCTATTTTTTTTCTTTCCTCATCTAATTGTCGAGCCTTCTCTAATTCAAAAGCATCTTTTTCATCTTTTAATCTTTGTTTTTCTTTTATTAGACCTAACTCATTCTGTCGAGCAATAGATAGAGCTTTAGCTTTTTCCTCTAACTGATCTTCCAATAATTTATTCTTTTCGAAAATTGCCTGCTTTTCTGATTCGGCTTTTTTATTAATTTTAATTTCCAATTTCTCCTCTATCTCTTTTTCTTTCTTTTCTAATTCTTCTTGTAATTCTTTCTCTTTTTTAGATTGTTCTTTTTCTAACCTTTCTTTATATTTTTCTTTTTCTTTTTCGAATTCTAATTCTCTATCTTTTAATTGTTGTTCAGTATTATCTTTTATTTTTTGTTTTTCTTCTTCAAAAGAGCTTTTAAGTGTTCTCTCTTTATCTATCCAATCTTTTTTAATACGTTCCTCAATCTGATGTTTTAAGACATCATCTACAGAAATAGATTCTCCACAATTTGGACATTTTATGTCATCTGACATAAAAACATTATATCATTTAAATAATTAACATGTAGTCTTTTTACTTCCAAAAATCTAATAAATTCTTAATAGCTTCCTTAAATAATTTTGGGGCTTTTATACCTAAAATTAATTTTTCATCTTCATTAAGTAAAAATCCAATTTCTATTTCTATTATTTTTTCTTCATGACTACCAAATAATACAACTGTCCTAATTATCTTAAATTTGTGGTAATATTTTAAAATATAATTCTTTTCAATAAAAGAGTAATTCTTTTATTCCATTCTGTCTGAAAGAATATTTTTCACCTTCAATATTTACAACCCCATTTCTATCAAGATCAATTAATATAATGCCTGGAATATTTATGATTTGATCTTTATAACCTGATTTGTATTTTTCTCTATCTTGATACTTTGCTAAAGGTATGTGATCCCCTTCTTTGGTAACAAAATATCCTTTTTCACAACCAGCATGATTTTCAAATATAGAATAACCCCTTGTAAAATTCTCTACTACTACATGTATTAATATAGTTCCCAATTTTTCTCCATTTCGATCATATTTCCAATATTCTTCATCCATTTTTGGGACTGGTATTTTTAATCCTTGTAAAGGGATATTTAATTTATTAGCTAATTATATAAATTTATTTGTCTTACCTAGATGCTGAAATTATACTTAAAGCCCCAATATTTGGATCGTGAGAAAGACTATTACCTTTAATTAACCTCCCAGAAATTTCTATCCTATCTTCATTTTTTTAAATAATACTGAGACATTTCCTTAGCTTCTCCTTTTGATTTAGTCCTCAGATTATCCGAAGACCCTTCTTGGCTCCGTGGGCAGGGATCGAACCTGCGACCAATTGGTTAACAGCCAACTGCTCTACCGCTGAGCTACCACGGAATATTTTAATTTTAAGTATTCTGAGTTTTTCAAAAATTATAATGTTTTTTTGAATATAAAATTTTGAGCTACCACGGAATATTTAAAAGCAAAAATATTATAACAAAAAAAATATTGTTTGCAAAATGTCTTTATTGGCTATTTTTCTTATTCTTAAATATCTCCAAAGTTGAGACAAATAAAGCTATAGCTAGAACGATGAAAGCTATATCTTTAAAAATACTAGGCACCTCAATTAACCAAGCCATCAAAATAATTAAAATTGCAATTAGTCTTTGAAAAAAGTTTTTTGACATAGTTTAAACATTATAACAAAAGAATCTTAGTTGTAAAACCTATTTAATCATTTAGAATCCACAACTATCACAAATTCTCCCTTAATTTTTTCTGGATTTTCTGCAAAATATTTTTTAACTTCTTTGACTTTTCCCCTAACCACCTCTTCATAAATCTTAGTAAGTTCTTTGACTATTACTATTTTCCTGTCCTCATCTAGAAACTTTTCCAAACTTTCTAAACATTTTTCAATTCTGTGAACTGATTCATAAAAAACTGAGATCTTTTTATTTTCAGAAACTTCTTTAAAAATAGTCTCTCTGCCTTTTTTGTGAGGGAGAAAACCGTAAAACACAAATTCTCCTCCTGTAAAACCAGAAAGGGCTAGCGCAGAAGCTAGAGCTGTTGGACCTGGCACAACTTTTATATCTACTTCTACTTCTTCTTTGGCTTCATAGATCTTTTGAATTAACAAACTTCCTGGATCAGAAATAGTTGGCATACCAGCGTCAGAGACTAAAGCTAAATTTTTTTCATCTTTCAACATTCCTATAATTTCCTCTATTTTACCTAGACGGGAATTAGCAAAATAATTAGTACATTTAGTTTTTATCTCAAAATGCTTTAAAATTTTTTGAGTGTTAGAGACATCTTCACAAAGAATCAAATCAACTTCTTTTAGAACCCTGACGGCTCGAAAAGTCATGTCTTCCATATTTCCTATTGGAGTGCCTACGATGTAAAAAGTTGTTTTCATTATTTTATTATATAAATTAAATATTCTTTACCACTTTTCTGTGTAAAGCTGAAGGGATATGAACCAAAATTTCGTAAGGAATAGTGTTTATTTTTTTAGCTATATTTACAACAGAATTCTCATCCTCAGATTTCTCACTGATCACCACGACTTCATCCCCTATTTTTAAACCTGATATATGAGATACGTCTACGGATGTCATATTCATACTAACTCTTCCAGCTATTTTAGCAAAATCATTTTTAATCTTAAAAAATCCTAAATTAGAAAGTCTCCTATCAACTCCTTCAAAATAACCTGTTGGCACAGTAGCGATTTTAGCTCTCTCTTCTAGGGTGTAAATATGATTATAACCAACACATTCTCCTTTTTCTAAGTCTCGAAGAGTGCTTATTATGGATTTCATGGCTAAAGCTGGTTTTAAATCTAAGTCAGAATCATTAGCGAGATTAATTCCATATAAACCTATACCTAAGCGGATTAAATTTGTAAACTCTTTATCAACCAAAGAGACTCCAGAAGTCGCAGAAATGTGAAAATATTTTATATGTGTAAACTCACCTCGAAAGATTTTTACAACTTTTTCCCAATCAGAAAGTTGTCTCTCGGTAAAAGTTTTATCTTGAGCGTCAGCGTCAGCCAAATGAGAACAGACCCCTTCTAAGACTAAATGCTGATTACTCTTTATAAGTTTTATTGCTTCATCAATTTTAGACATTAATATACCTTGTCTATGCATACCAGTGTCTATTTTCAAATGAATTCTAGTATTTTTATGAATTTTTTCTGCAAGGATTCTTAGTTCTTCTAAGCTTACAACTGTAAAAATAAAATTGACAGAATTATAGTTTTGGACATTCTTTAACATGGTGTATCCAATAATTAAAATCTCAGTTTTGATTTTATGGTGTCTCAAAAGTCTGGCTTCGTATAAAGAATCAACCACAAAAAATGGAGAATTTTCTTTGTCTAAAATTTTGGCAACTTCTATTAAACCGTGACCATAAGCGTTGCTTTTTAAAACTGGCGCAAAAGAAAAATCTGAATATTTAGTCTTATATTCTTTAAGGTTTTCTAAAATATTGTCTTTTGAAATTAAGACTTCAATTGTATGCGTATATTTAGAAAATCTTTTTCTAAGATTTCTTAAAAGAGTTATAAGTTTCATTTTTTTGCTTTAATTTATACAAATTTTACCACAAAAAGCTAGCCTTGCATTTTTTCTAAAAAATTGTAGAATATAAACAGTTAAAATAATGTTCACTTAAAAATAAATAACAATGGTCGCGATTAAAAAGAATATTTCTGTAAAAAAAAAGAAGAAGATTTTGACTCTTAAGAAATTATCAGAAAAAGACTGGAAAATACACGTTTTTAATGATAATTTACAAAGAGAAATTTCTTCCTATTTGGTTCAAAAAGGTCTCTATTCTGATACTCATCATATAAAGTATCAGAAAGACTCTCTTTCTGTGTTTGAGTGTACCCCAGAATTTGTTTTGGCTTTAAGGAGAAATTCCAATTATGAAAAGACTAAAGATTATTTATTATTTCACAAAAGAAAAGCCGTGAATGAAAAATGGACTATGTGGAGAGGTTAAAAAACAAAAAGTCGAATATTTAATTCGACTTTTTATTTTTAAATTCTGTGCGCGATCCTGGGCTCGAACCAGGGACCTTTCGAGTATCAGTCGAATGCTCTAGCCAGCTGAGCTA
>DHTA01000005.1:310788-311210 GCA_002408565.1 Patescibacteria group bacterium UBA5272
CTCTAGCCAGCTGAGCTAATCGCGCAATAAAAAAGGATGAAAACATTTTAACATAAAATCTATTTTGAAACAATACGCTAGTAGCAGAGAAATAACAACTTAAGATTTGCAAGTGTAGGGATTTTTTAATCTTTTTAAAAGGAAATAATTGCTAACATTCAAGGCTATTACACCTAAATAACCAAGTTCTAAACCTTGCATAGGAAAGATATTGATTAAAGAGGATAGCCCCAGAAAAGAGAGTGTGGAGACTAATAGACCTATTCCACAACTGGCACAAGAAAGCCCTAACGCTGAGAAAAAAATCCAAAACAATCCCCAAAAACTTTTACCAGCTTGAATTTTCTTGGTCTCTTTAAAGAGGACATATATTAACAAAAGAAAAAGAGAGATTGAAAAAATAAATAAAATTATTAAAAGCA
>DHTA01000005.1:311373-311528 GCA_002408565.1 Patescibacteria group bacterium UBA5272
AATAAATAAAATTATTAAAAGCAAGACTGAAAACATTTTTATATCATTTACAGCGAAAAAAGCTTGCATAGAAAATCTTAATTTTTCAAACACAGAAAAAACAGGCACTTCCCAGACTGAAATTATGTGTTTTAAGTTTTTAAAAAAAAGATAAA